>CAIWKU010000533.1 GCA_903913355.1 uncultured Bacteroidota bacterium
CGTAATGGCATTCATTTTTCAGGCAAAGCCATCAGGATCGGAACCTCGGTTTTAGACTTTTTGAAGGGGATTTGTTTGTATTTGGGTCTTATTTCCGTCGTATCTGCGTCTATATTTCTTCGGTTACAACCGAAGCCGCTTCGGTTGTAACCGAAGAAAACCCGAGAAAGCTTCGATTAACACCGAAGGAATATAGACGCAGATACGACCCAGATAAGGAGAAAACCAGACCCGATTGCCTTGGTTTGAGTTAAAATCAAAGTATCAACAGCATAATCAACGCTTTTGAGCCAATAATCGGGTTACTATGCCCCGAAAAGACGGTATTGGCTTATTTTTGATAAAAGAGGGCCGGATCTGCTTAGTTTCCGGTTTAATAAATAACCAATATGGAAAAGGGAACAGCATTACTGGTCATGGATATGCAAATGGGCATTATAAATTCATTTCCGGATGGGGAAATGGTAATAGGTACAATTGCCAAAGCCATACAGGCTGCCAGGAGAAAAGGGATACCGGTTATGTATGTACGATTGAATTTCAGACCCGGTGCACCGGATATCAGCATGAATAATAAAAGTTTTTCTACCGGCATTAAAGAATTATGGGCCAAAACAAATCCGGCTGAATTTGAAAAGATTCATCCTGATCTGGCACCTGTGGAGGGAGATATCATCGTAACCAAAAAAAGAATCAGTGCTTTTACCGGCAGTGATCTGGAACTGGTACTAAGATCGATGGGCATTCAGCACCTGGTGCTTTCGGGCTTTGCTACCAGCGGGGTGGTATTATCCACTTTACGCGAAGCGGCTGATAAAGATTATGTATTAACGGTATTGGAAGATGGCTGTGCCGACAGAGATCCCGAAGTTCATCGGGTACTTACCACAAAAATTTTTCCAAGACAGGCCAATGTAGTAACAGTGGAGGAATGGAGTAAATAAACACACGATAGATAATATTTCACGATAGTATTTTTTCAATCAACCTCTTAATTGAACACAGTTATAAATTAAACCAAAACATTTTTAGTATATGAATTTTGAAAGAATGATAGACAGGAAAGTAAAAGGTACATTAAGCAGGTGGTTTGGTATTCAGTTTCAAAGCAAATCAGAAACGGCTAAAGTAAGAAGTCGTGTATTGGCTTATTGCAAAGGGAAAGGTTGTGATATTGGTTTTGGTGGCGATAAGATTGTGAAACAGAACTGTGAGGGAATTGATTTTGAACAGCCGTATACAAAAACCGGCAGAGATGCAGTAGATATTCCCTGCGATGTAATTCATAATGAGATACCGGTTCCGGATAATACCTATGATTATGTGTATACCAGTCATTTGATTGAAGATTTTGTAGATACTACCGATGCGCTCAGAAAATTTATCCGGATTTTGAAAAATAACGGAACCCTGATCCTGGTATTTCCTGATCAGCCTAAGTATGAAGCGTATAATAAGCAAAACGGAATTCCCGGCAATCCTTATCATGTGCATGGCAATATGGGCTATGATTACATGATGGACAGATTGAACGAGATAGAGTCTGTTAAATACAAACTGTTATATTCCAGTAATTGTGAGATTGATTATAATGTGATTATTGTGGTGGAGGTGGAGAAAAGCTGAGATGCTCGATGTATGATTGTATAAATTAACCTCCCGTCAATA
>CAIWKU010000534.1 GCA_903913355.1 uncultured Bacteroidota bacterium
GGTCATCAAGGTTATAAGGGTACGTGAGGTCATCGAGGTTATAAGGGTACGTGAGGTCAAAAAGTTTATCCAATTCCCTATGTCACCAAGAAATTAATAGCATACTTGGTAATTGTAGTTATCCTTTATTTGTTTCACAAAACCATAGTCTGGCTTATTCCCCAGGTATACTTTAGTCTGAGTTTAGGTGCAATTTTATTGGCAATCTATACATGGTTTATCCTATTAGTAGAAAAAAAAGAGTTTAAAAAATTCCCTGTTATCGGTAAATATATAAGGTAATATGTTTACTCCTTTACTAGCATATATCGAAAAATTTGTTCCGCTGGGTAATGAGGATTGGGATTTGCTGCTGCCACATCTCAGAGAAATATTCATCCAAAAAAATGATTATTTCAGCAGAGAGGGAAAGCCCTGTAAAGAGATTGGTTTTATAGTGGAAGGTTGTATGCGTCATTTTTATACAAAAGATGGAGAGGAAAAAACCACTTATTTTTATTTTGAAAATAACCTTGTAACAGATTATTTGAGTTGCCTGACCGGAAAGCCGGGGTTAATTTCGATAGAAGCACTTTCTGATACAAAACTGATTGTGTTTCCTTATTCTGTGCTAATGCAACTATATTCAGAAAGTAAAGTTTGGGAACGATTCGGCAGACTAATTGCTGAATATATTGCCAAGGGTTTAGAGGAACGAATGACTGGCCTGCTGATGTTGAGTGCAGAAGAAAGATATCATCAATTATTGGGTAGTAATAAACAGAAAATAATTGAGCGGATACCACAACATTTTATTGCCAATTACCTGGGAATCACGCCTGTTAGCCTAAGCAGGATCCGAAACCGAATGCTCAAGAAATGAATTTTCTTATCTTTTGTTAACGTTTTTTGTTTTCACCGTTCGCAGTTTTGTGTAATCAAAAAACAAATCATGAAAACATTACTGCAAACAGAAGAAGTCGCTCAATTGCTATTGGGTGTATTGGGACTATATTATCAACCCATACACTTTAGTGCATGGCTATGGATCATTTTATTTCTATCTCCTGATATCAGCATGCTGGGATATTTGATTAACACCCGAATTGGGGCTTATGGTTACAATCTGTTTCATCATAAATTAATTGCCATACTGATCGCTATTATCGGGTTTTATATGCATCATGATACGATGCTGCTGGTTGGCATCTTATTATTTGCCCATTCGTGTTTTGACAGGGTTTGGGGCTATGGTTTAAAATATACAGACAGCTTTCAACATACCCATCTGGGTAAAATTGGTAAAGATGCTCAGGAATAAATAGTTTTGCTTTCTGAATATACCTATTATGGCAGAAGACCTCATTATACAAAAAGGCACTAAACAGGAGCAATACCTCTCCCTGATCCCACAAATCAAAGCATTACTAGAAGGCGAACCAGATTTGGTTGCCAATCTTGCCAATATAGCCGGTGCTTTAAAAGAACAGTTCAACTGGTTCTGGGTAGGCTTTTATTTGGTAAAAGGAGAGCAGTTGGTATTAGGACCTTTTCAAGGACCAGTTGCCTGCACACGCATCAATAAAGGTCGCGGTGTTTGTGGTACCAGTTGGGCAAAAGCAGAAACCCTGATTGTTCCTGATGTAGAAAAATTTCCTGGACATATTGCCTGTAGCAGTTTATCAAAATCAGAAATTGTGGTTCCCCTTATCAAAAATGGAATCGTTTGGGGAGTACTGGATGTAGACAGCGAAATCTTGAATCATTTCGACGAAACAGATAAAATATTTCTCGAACAAATCGTTGCTGGTATTAAAAGCTAAATGCTATTAGCCAAATGCCAACCGCCAATGGCTATTCAGTGCAAAATTGCCGATTAAAAAAAATTCCTTAGCTTTGCACCATTCATATACTCTCTCTACAGACTGATCATTCTTCCGTGACAAAGTTCATCAAGTCAATTACGGGCAGGCTATATAGCATCTGAGCTAATTCGGATGTTCATTTATTTAAATTTATTTTATTTTGTTATTCGAACAATTACACCTTATTGAGCCCATATTAAAGGCGCTCAAGCAAGAAGGTTACACAACCCCTACTCCTATTCAGGAACAATCTATTCCCATTGTACTGGAACGCAAAGACCTGTTAGGCTGCGCCCAAACAGGTACTGGTAAAACAGCTGCTTTTGCCATCCCTATCTTGCAGTTACTGCATGAAGGAAAAATGGCTGGAAAGAATAGTCGGGGTATTAAAGCACTTATTCTTACCCCAACCCGCGAACTGGCTATTCAGATTGACGAAAGTTTTGCAGCTTATGGCAAGTTTCTGAACCTTAAGCACCTGGTGATTTTTGGCGGGGTATCACAACAACCACAAACCAATGCTTTACGTAATGGTGTGGATATATTAATTGCAACCCCAGGCCGTTTACTTGATTTGGTTGAACAAAGATTTATTGATCTTTCACAAATTGAATTATTTGTATTGGATGAAGCAGATCGTATGTTGGATATGGGTTTTATTCATGATGTAAAAAAAATCATTACCCGATTACCAGCAAAAAAACAAACCCTTTTCTTCTCAGCTACCATGCCTGGAGAGATTGCAAAGTTATCGAGTACCATTTTACACAATCCTGCGAAAGTGGAGGTAACACCGGTTTCATCAACTGCAGAAACCATTCAGCAATCCATGTATTTTGTAGAAAAAGAAAACAAAAAGCATTTATTGATCCATTTACTCAAAGACAAAACTATTCAGTCTGCGCTGGTATTTACCAGAACCAAGCATGGTGCGGATAAAGTAGTAAAAGAATTGACACGTGTAGGTATAGGTGCAGAAGCTATTCATGGTAATAAATCTCAAAACGCCCGCCAAAGGGCTCTCGGAAATTTTAAGTCCGGTCATACACGTGTATTAGTAGCTACAGATATTGCCGCAAGAGGTATTGATGTAGATAATCTATCGCATGTTATCAATTTCGAATTACCTAATGTTCCGGAAACCTATGTACACCGTATTGGTCGCACTGGTCGTGCCGGGGCCAGTGGAATCGCTTTTTCTTTTTGCGATATGGAAGAAAAAGAGTTTCTGAGAGATATCCAGAAATTAATTTCAACTTCAGTGCCAATCGTTACCGATCATCCTTATGCCATGAGTGATACATCACTTACCACATATAAAACATTACCTCAGAAACCCGTTCAAAGACATTACCAAAGCAATGAGCGCAGATCTTTCAGGGGTGGGGATAGCAGAAGGTATTCCGGAAACCAATCAGGCAACCGCCACGCTTAATACAACTTATCTGTAAACCATCCTGCTTTCATGTATACTACTTGATAGCAGGATGGTTTTTTTATGCCCTTATTATACTATTTTCAGTCAGCTGCAAAAAAACGCCCCGGTAATACCGGGGCGAATAACCACTATCTATTCATATTCACTCTAATGGGTTTGTACTACTTTTTTGATTCCATAACTTCTGTTCAGGTTAAACCCTATTGAGAAATTACCCTTTGCAAAATCGTTTGTATTCGTAGTTAACTGAGATATATTGGTTGAAGCAGTAGAGCTGGTAATAAAGAACTGGAAGATGTGTCCGCCTGTATCCCAATCATATCCAAGTGATAACAGATCAGGTTTGTAATTGGTAGCAGAAGCGGTTTCATCCAACAGATCCTTATACCCATTCAACTGGCGAGAGTATTCGAAAGAAATAGCTGTTTTATTTGTCAGCTTATATCTTCCACCAAATCCAATTGAATACATATTGTTTGTGTTATTATATCCATAAGGAACCACGTTGTAATGGATATAAGATGGAATCAGTTGCAATGAAAATTTTTCACTGAATTTCCGGGCAATCAATAACTGGTGCAGGAAGGAAAATCTATTCCAGGTAAGATCATTGGGGCTAGGTCCATCTGTTGCATCAATATTTACAAGACCCAAATAATCAATTGTTACCGGCATATTCTTCTTACCAGTCTGTTGTCTGGTCAGGCGGATTTTGGTCCAGGTTTCATACTTTGAATTACCCGTTGTAGCAAATCCAAAGTTAAGCCAGTTTTTTACTGAATAGTCGAAAGACAGGTAAGTAGTAGCTACTCCAGCATTAAACCCGAATAACTGCGCAACATTCTGCCATCCTTTTCCCGTATTCCAGATATTGCCAAAGTGGTGACTGATCATAAACTCGAGATTCCCTTTACCAGTCATTTCCACACTCTGCATATTGATAATGCGGTTTGATTTGAAGGTAGCAGTAGTAATATTCTCTTTTACTTTCGATGAATCGTCTTTCATCAGACCGCCTAACAAGTCATCCTGTCCGGCTGCTTTCAGAAAAAAGCCGCATGCAACGATAAGATATAATAGTATTTTTTTCATAATCTTTATATTGTAAGATTAATTTAATTGGAAAACGATAGTAGCGTTCAGTGGTGTATACTCAGATAATTTTGGTTTTACCAAACCAGGGATATCGATATTATAGTCTTCCGCTTTTACTTTGAATACACAATTGAATGTGGCTGTTTTACCTTTTACTTCCAGTTTTACAGGAGATGAAAAATCTTTGGTAACTCCATGTAAAGTAACCTGTCCGCTAGAGGAGATATTGTACACTCCATCTTTTGTCAGCATATCTTTTGTAAATCCAATCAGTTTTCCTTTATAGGTTGCATTTGGAAATTTATCGGTATGCAGATAGTTTTCATTAAAATGCTCTTCCAGTAATGCATTGTTAAAGTGAAAGGTTTTCATAGGAACCAATAAAGCCACTTCACTGGTTTCTACTTTCAGAACAGCTGTTGCTTCTTTACTAAGAGATGCATAATCGGTATGGGTCTGATCTTTATTGGGGTTAAAGAATATATTCCCGTCCCTGGTTTTATAGGTCTGTGCAGTCAGCATGTTCATGAATACAATCAGAGCAAATGATAATAGTAAGGTTATTTTTTTCATTGAAATAAGTTTTATGTTTTATTGAATTAGTGTTATGATTTTATTGTGGTAATCCCTGTGCAATCCATGCCAGGAAAGTGGCTGTTGTAGTTCCATCCAGGCTAATACTACCTCCAGGGTGTCCGGTGCTACCTGCACTTGTCATCATGCTGGAGATAATGGATTTATCGGCAGACATTTTAGTATAATCCAATGTTGGTCCGATACCTCCATGGCAAGAACTACCTTTACATACTGTTTTATAAATAGGCACAATATTCACCGCATAAGAAACAGGTCCGGTAATAGCAGGTGGAACATAATTGTCTTTTGCGCCCTGAGCTATCCATTGTGCAATTAATGCAGCATCAGCAGCCGTAAAATAAATACCACCTTCCCCAGGGTGGCCGCCCCCTGTAATCATGGTATTAAATACCCCTGAACGTGCCAATATAGTTCCATAATACACTGTATCTAAATGAGAGAACTGAATAGCATTCGTAGAACTGTTATTATGGCAACCACAGGCTCCAGAAGTCACTATCGGAACTATATCATCCCGAAAAGAAATACTTGCGACAGAAGAAGCTGTTGGTTTTGTGATATCGTTTTTATTGTTATAAC
>CAIWKU010000535.1 GCA_903913355.1 uncultured Bacteroidota bacterium
ATTTTTGGTAATTTCAAAATTAATGAGCATTGGCTTTATTTCACTGGAACCGGAAATGTTTCTTCGGTGGAATATTATTTTCCGAATAGGGTTAAGGTAAAAAGGATTTTGAAATGATAGCAATGATAAGGCGGGCTAAAAAGCGATGACTTTGATCTGAAGCGGACGGTAATTTAGTAATGCAGAGCGCACCTTTCATCAGTGCCCAAAATAAGCTGATATCTAATCGAATGAGGAGAATTGAATATGGGGGCATATGCACTAAGAAGGCTATTGTGGGTGCCCGTTACAGTTATCTTAACATCAATGATAGTATTCCTCCTGGTTCGTTTTATCCCGGGGAATGTCATTGATGTAATTCAGGCTCAGATGGCAGCACAAAATGGCGGCACAATTGACCGTGCAGCAATAATTAAACTCCTGGGATTAAATGTGCCGGTGTATGTTCAATATGCGCATTGGGTAACAGGAATCGTTCTACACGGCAATCTGGGCACGTCTTTGATTAGCTCACAACCTATCACTCCAATGCTATTGCAGCGCATACCGTTAACTTTTGAATTGGGATTCTTAGGCATTCTCGTTGGGTTTATCATTAGTATCCCTATTGGTATATATGCAGCCATGAGGCAAGACACAATTCAAGACCGTGTTTTACGCAGTATTATTATTCTTCTCATTTCTGTCCCTAACTTTCTGGTAGCTTATATCTTTCTGTATTATGCATCCGTAATATGGCATTGGGTACCGCAATTGGAATTTATTCCCTTTTTCACCAACCCTTTGGGTAATCTTGGAATGATGATAATCCCTGCTATCTTTTTAGGGACCCAGCAAACAGGAGGGTACATGCGGATGATGCGCACAATGATGCTTGAAACTCTACGCCAGGATTATATCCGGACTGCCTGGGCAAAAGGACTGAGCGAACGGGTTGTGGTTCTCAGACATGCGATGAAGAATGCCCTGATACCGGTAGTCGAAATGGTTGGTGGGGGGATACCGATCCTCATCGGCGGCGCAGTACTTATTGAGAATATCTTCAATCTCGCCGGGACGGGACGTTTGATGTTCGATGCTATAAATCAACGTGATTATCCGGTGATTTCCGCGATAACTCTTATCATGTCCGTGATAGTAATTTTGGGCAACCTGGTGATGGATCTTACTTATGGCTGGTTGGACCCCAGAATCCATTATCAATAAAGTAATTCTTTAAATGGGAGCTTTGCATGTATATAAAACCTGCAACAGTATCTTCTACTAGACAAACTGAAGAAAAACGGCATAGTTTTTTATTTACTTTGTTTAAAAGAATGATAATGGAGAAACCCCTCGGAACATTTGGCTTGGTTGTCATCGTAATATTTTTCACTGCCGGGATTTTTTCAAAATTCATTATGCCTTTTCCCATAAAGTTAGTTGACCTGTTCAATGTTAGACAGCCCCCATCTTCGAAATATCTGCTTGGAACCGACGAACTGGGACGCGACGTTTTGAGCCGTTTGATTTACGGCGCCCGTGTCTCGTTGGAAGTTGGTTTTGGTGCAATGAGTATAGCTACTATCATTAGCATTTTGATTGGTGCTACCTCGGGCTTTTTGGGCAAGACAATAGATATGATTACACAGCGGTTCGTTGATGTTTGGATGTCAATCCCGCCTTTCATAATTTTACTGATAATTATGAGCATTATCCCTCATAACTTATTTACAATGATTATGGTAATAGG
>CAIWKU010000536.1 GCA_903913355.1 uncultured Bacteroidota bacterium
TAGTGCGGATCTTTTCCGTATTCAGGTTGTACAGGATCGGGTTCATGTTTTATGATACGATGCCAGAAATATTTGATCGGACAAAACTCAATAAGTGCTGTCATTAAAAGATAAGCTGAAACAGGGGCTGTATAAATAACATAATGCCTGGCAACTAACAGTACCAACATGGGTAAAAACAAAAGAATACCAAACCGGATTAAACTATCCTGAAAAGTTAAATTCAAGACTATATCTTTTCCCGCTATTCGTCTCCGTTTAACAGGTGGGGCAACAGGTGCTATATTATTTTTCATGCCAGTTTACTATTCATTAGAGAATAATCATCCAAAACTGGGTATTTTTTGAACCACTATCCTTATACGATACTAATTCATGTTTGCATCATTCACAGTATTAGTATAAGAGGAGGTTAGGATACTAAACTTATATTTTCTAATGTGTAAAAATTACAACTCATAAGAACATTTATGTAACCGTTCTAAAAACCAACTTCTTTACCTTTTGCTAGTAAATTCTGTTTTAAAAACCAATAAAAAGATGAGCAAAAAACATATCGGTCTTACTACTACAAACACTATAAAGTATGATCGTCCAAAAAACCAATGAAGATTTCAACAAAGAAAAACCTGATAGGAAAGACGATTTTTTTAAAGAAGGAAATAAAACAGCCACTGGTATTAATATAGAAAATGCCGGTCATGAAATTGCAGAAATAAAAACCTTTACCTGTTCTAAATATCCTGAGATAAAATCAGATAAGCCTGGTAAATGTCCCATTTGTGGAATGTTATTAATCAAAGAAACATAATCATGGCTAAGTATTCTAAAAAAGCGCAAACCAAAATTGGGCAAGTAATGCACGAATTTAAAGAAGGTGAATTAAAATCTGGCAAAGATGGGAAAGGTGGGATAGTAAAAAGCAGAGAACAGGCAATTGCTATTGGAATAAATGAGGCAAGGAAATCGGGAGCAAAAGTCCCTGGGAAATAGAAACCGCCAGTTACTATTTACATTAAAAATATCGAACAGAGGAACAAGGAATGATGAATGTGGAGATAAGGGGATTAGTTTCGAACACCTTCTCCCCTTTTTGTCATTTATTGGAGGATTAAAAGCCGGAATAGTGTAATGCTATATCCCTATAGTACCCATTCCTATTTAAGACAGGCCCCTCCTGCGGCGCCATACTAAATTTTCAATTAAGAGCAAATTATTATACGCGGGACAGTAATAATAGAACTGTGCTACACCGGTAGCTCCTACCCATCGATTAAACGGATTGGGGAGAAGAGTAGCCATGGTTGCAGTAACAAAAGGAGTTCCTTCTTCTTCTACAAAGTCCTCAAGACTATTGATATTTCGTGGTGCCAGGTCTGGCGGCGATACACCCCACCGCAACAATGAGGTACTCAGCAACACCTGGTCCATAAAATTATCAGCGTTTAACAACGACTGTATTGCCTCAGCAATTAACTGTGGCTTTAGTTTTTCGAGCTCCGGTATCGGCTTCAGTGCCATTAGCCTTGAAACATGATACAAGATGACCGAAGTTTTCGCATAGTAAGGCGAAATATACTTAGGCTCAGTGATGTGTTTTTTTTCTTCCAGCATCCGCTTCATCAGGTAAAGCGTTACTGAATCGGTTTTACTCCAGGTAAGATGATACTTTTGTACAAAGTACAGGATGTTTGCAAATGCGCCGATGTCAAACTCTACCGGCATTTTTTTACCAAACCAGGTTTCGTACGCTTCAATATTCTTATATTCTTTGAATATGCTATGGAATTTTTTTTTGCCGTTGTTTATATATAGCTGCATCAACGTATGAACTTGTTTTGCCACTGAATCGCTTGCGCTTTGTGCCACAAGTGTTAAAACTGTATCATCGAGATCATCCGGCGCAGCCTGGCTTTTATTGAAAAGATTCAAAAACCCCGAGTTAGGAAATATCTGTGGTGTATCTGTGGGCCACCAATTATAGGTGTTCCTTTCAATTATTTTATTCCGGAATTTAGGGTAAACACTTTTTGAACAGTCGATAATAGCCTTTGCCTGTTGCTTTTGGGATGGAGATAAGTCATTCATAATATCCAACAGGCCCACTGAAGTAACAGCCGAAAAAAATGCCGTCACATCCGCCTTATACCGTTCTTTATTTAAGGCATACATACGATATGCCGGAATACATCCCCTTGGAAATACGCCATCCGTCTTTGGCTGTAAATCATCGATACGCTGCAACAACCGGGAAATTAACAGACTATCATTCGCTATAACACCTGTACAAATAAAAAAAAAGATACCAGTTATAATTTGTTTCATCGTTACAATGTTACAGAAGTAAAGTTAATTGCTGACAAGGACCATACTTACCAACTACAAAATAGTTGCATACCATTAAAAATTTTCTTAACTAAATTAAAAAAACTATTTTTAAATTAAAAAAATGTTTAATAACTCGGATATCGCAAAACACTATGAACGTTGTGAGCTGCATTACCAATATTTCTGGAACCTAAGCCAAAGCAAGTCTATGCACTATGGCTATTGGGACAAGAGTACGAAGCGTTTCCACGATGCGCTGATGAATATCAATAAAGTTATGTCGGAGAAAGTTTCAATCAGCAAAAAAGACCATGTGCTGGATGCTGGCTGTGGAATAGGAGGTTCTTCACTATGGCTTGCAGAAAATATCAAATGCCGCGTCACGGGAATCACATTAAGTGAAATGCAAATGAATCAGGCCCGGGATTATGCAAAAAAGCAAGGCCTTTCGGAGAAGGCTGAATTCTTCCAGGAAGACTATACAAATACAAGATTTCCTGCGGAATCATTTGATGTTGTATGGGCTATAGAAAGTGTTTGCCATGCTGATGACAAAGCGAAATTTTTAAAAGAAGCTTACAGGTTATTGAAACCTGGCGGCAGGTTGATTATAGCCGATTTTTTTATGAAGAATGGCATTGAAGGGATAGATAAGGAACTTGTTAATAAGATGGCATATGGATGGGCGGTGACATCATTTGCAACGCTTGAAGCTTTTAATCAGGCCGCCACGGAAACTAATTTCAAAAACATAATCATAGAAGATGCCTCCCGGGCCATAATGCCTTCCGCCCTACGATTGTATTTATCTTCGTTTATCGGCCTGATAGGCACAAAACTCTACGCATTATATAAGACGCCAAGCCATCTTACCAGATATAATGCAAGAACAGCCAATATTCAATATAGAGCACTGAAAAAAGGTTTATGGAGTTATCAGATTTTTCAGGCAGTTAAAGAATAAGGCTGTTTGAAATGGATTAATAAAAAAGGAAACGTGAATTACGTTTCCTTTAATCTGTGGAGATAAGGGGAGTAACTTCGAACACCTTATCCCATTTTTATCGTTTATTGGAGGCTTAAAAGCTGGAATATTATAATGCTATATCCGTATAACACCTCAGCATAAAACGGATTTACAGGATCAATGCAATCGGATTTTGCACATCTTGTCCCATCAGGCACCAGATTCTTTTTGGCTTTACAACCTTTTGTAAGGCCAGCGCCGAGACGGGGAAAGAGACTTTGGGATTTATAATAATTTAAAAATTTATCCGTCACACCTTGGGTTCCAAGTTGGATACTCTTTTAATTACCAATTTGTTTAAAATAAGGTTACTCCTTGATAGATGGCTCGGCAAGTATGAAAATAGAGGTCATAAAGCACTCTATCATCAAAATATAAAATATGAGAAGTATTGTTCCGGCTTCATGAATACTGTCTTCCTCCCATATCTCATTGCGATTATTAACCCCCCCGTAGTCATCGACCAGTTTCGGAATGCTAATAATTTTTGCCGTATCCATATATGTGGCTGCCTGGGGTTTCATTTTTGTCCCCTGCATATACCTTGTACCTTTTGACTCTGGTGGATAATTAAATGTATATTTCTGATAATACATGTAATAAAAAAAGGTGCTCACTACAAAAAATACAATGGTGATCACCGTTGCAACGGTCCAGTTACGTCTAAACTTTTCGATTGAATAAGTTGCAGAAAGTCGATAGATTATTAGAAAAATAAGCAACGCAATAAAAGAA
>CAIWKU010000537.1 GCA_903913355.1 uncultured Bacteroidota bacterium
ATCCATTTAGCAGGTGTTTCTTCTCTTGTTTTACGAAGACTATCGGCCTGTGCCTTACCTCTTGCTTCAGCGATGGCTTCTGCAAAATTTGCAAACAATAGGGTTAATAAAAGGACTCCGAAAACGATGGAATTATAAATCAGGCTACCCTGATTCTTCTCACCATTTATAATCCAAATACAGACAGCCAGCATTACCGCTGTTCCTATTTCCACTGTAAACATAACAGGGTTGCGGAACATAATGCGTGGATTCAATTTTATAAATGATTGCCTGAGCGCTTCTTTTACAAGTGCAGCTTCAAACAATTTTGTAGAACTATTTTTTGCCATGGTGAATACCCCGTGATGAGGGAATTTATGTTAATGGATGAATGATAATGGTATCTGAATTTTTTAGGAACGGTATAAAGAAAAATACTCTGCAATCGGTCCCAGGGAAAGAGCCGGGAAAAAACTCAAAGCGGCTATAATAAAAATTACTGCGAACACCATGATACCAAAGGTGGATGTGTCCGTTTTCAAAGTACCGGCTGTTTCAGGCACATATTTTTTATTAGCCAGAATGCCAGCAATAGCAACGGGCCCTATAATGGGAAGAAACCTGGCGAGTAACATTACTATACCACAGGAAATGTTCCAGAATCGGGTATTATCACCCAGCCCTTCAAAACCACTTCCATTATTGGCAGATGAAGAAGTAAACTCATATAACATTTCACTGAACCCATGATTCCCCGGATTATTTAACCAGGCAGCATAAGCGGCAGGGTTTTGCGCGTATATATGTGAAGCGATAGAAGTTGCTACCAATATCAGAAATGGATGCAGCAATGCAATAATTGCGGCAATCTTCATTTCTTTCGCTTCTATTTTTTTGCCCATGAACTCTGGGGTTCTTCCTACCATAAGTCCGCTGATGAAAACGGCGATGATAATAAAGATGTAAAAATTTAAGAACCCAACACCCACACCACCATAAAATGAATTGATCATCATTCCCAACATGGCGAACATACCGGTAAGTGGAGTAAAACTGTCGTGCATTGCATTTACCGAACCATTTGAAGTAACCGTAGTAGTGATACCCCAGAATGCAGAGGCAGCAGGGCCAAAACGAACTTCTTTTCCTTCCATGCTTCCCAAAGGCTGGGAAATACCAGCTTTAGCAATGGCCGGGTTTCCATTCATTTCATAATAAACAGATGGAATCAACAATAATAGAAATCCGATCGTCATTACCGAAAAGATCATCCAGGCAAATTTTTTCCGCTTTAGCATATAACCCAGTGCAAAAATCATTGCGATAGGTATCAATATGATGCAAACATTTTCAACCGCATTCGTAAAGTAATTGGGATTCTCCAAAGGATGTGCAGAATTGGCTCCAAAAAAACCGCCTCCATTTGTGCCTAATTGCTTAATGGCAATTAAAGCAGCTGAAGGCCCTCTGCTTACTTGCACGGTATCACCCTGTAAGGAAATAAATTGGTCTTTCCCTTTAAATGTCATCGGTGTTCCATTACACACAAGAATAATGGCAACGATAACTGAAATAGGTAACAGAATCCGTGTGCAACTCTTGATAAAGAAGGCATAAAAGTTGCCCAGCTTCTCAGTATGTTTTTCCTTCATCGATTTAAAAACAACGGCACAAGCAGCCATGCCGGTACCCGCACTAATAAACTGAAATAACATTAGAACCAATTGACCCAGGTAAGTAACACCTGATTCCCCTGAATAATGCTGAAGGTTTGTATTGGATACAAAACTGATAGATGTATTAAAAGCCAGGTCAGCACTCATAGACGGATTGCCATCGGGATTTAATGGCAGGGACCCCATGGTCATCAATACAAGCATCGAAAATAAAAACCAAACCAGATTAATAGTCAGTAAAGCAACTAGGTGTTGCTTCCAATTCATTTCCTTTTCTTCGTTTACGCCGCCAACTTTATAAAATAGTTTGTCTAATGGATTAAACAGGAAATCAAGCCAGGTTTTTTCTCCGTTATACACCTTGCCGATATATCTACCCAATGGGATAGCCAGTAAAACAGTAATGATAAACATGAGAACAATACCAATAATTTCGGGGTTCATTGTAGTATGATAAGAAGTAATAAAATCTAAGCCAGTTAAAGAGTCGTTTTAGATACTTTGCATGGATTAATGACGGTTAGAATTTTTCGGGTTTTACCAATACATAGCAGATATAACAGAAAACCAGAATAGCGATAATAAATAGGATAAACATAGTTTTATATTTTATCGAAGAAATCAATGGATTTAAAGAAAACGATAAAGCCGATAACCCCGGCAATAATCAAAATAGCAGTAAGCATACAGTTGTTATATAAATTAAAAAAACGGATTAAGGGTTAACTCCACCAGTTACCAACCGGAATATTAATCCGGTCAAGGATAAAAGAAGGAAAAACCCAATGACCAGCTGGTAGGCCGAAATATTTACCAGTTTCATTTTTTGCAACGGGTTCATCATTAAAAATTTATCTATACTATCCAAAATGAGTGCCGCTAAAGTTATTTTGTGAGACAGCAACCCGAAACCCTGAATAACAGGGTATTTCAGCGGAATCTTTTTTTAATGTACATTCCAACTGCATAAAAAAACCCTTCCAAAATGGAAGGGTTTTTCAAAATGGAAGGGTTTGTACTTAATCAGGTAATATTATATTCTTCAATTTTTCTATATAAAGTAGTCAGCCCGATATTCAATAAACGTGCTGTTTCCGTCTTGTTTCCATTGGTATGGTTTAATATTCTCTGTATATGCAGTTTTTCAACACTGGCAAGGTCAAAGGCAGAAAGACTGATGTTTTTTGATTGAATCGTTTGTAATTCTAGAGGTAAGTTGATCAGGGTTAACATGCCACCATCAGATAGAATTACCGCCCTTTCCATTACATTTTTTAACTCCCGGATATTCCCTTTCCATTCATGGGCCAGTAAACGATCCATAAATGACTTATCCATTCCTTCAATATGCTGATTGGTTTTTTTAGAAAAAACCTCTAGAAAATGATTGGCTAAAACGGGAATATCTTTTTTCCTTTCCCGTAAAGCTGGTAAAGTGATGGTAAACACATTCAGTCTGTAAAACAGATCTTCTCTGAATTTTCCTTTCTTTACTTCCATTTCTAGGTTTCGGTTAGTGGCAGCAATAATCCGCACATTTATTTTGGTAGATTTTGTATCACCTACTTTAATAAATTCGCCGGTTTCTAATACCCGTAACAATTTTGCCTGTAATTCAACGGGCATTTCTCCAATCTCATCCAGAAAAAGAGTTCCCTGATGGGCTTCTTCAATCAAACCCCGTTTGTCTTTGTTGGCACTGGTAAATGCGCCGGCTTTGTGGCCAAACAATTCGCTTTCTAATAACTCTTTACTAAAAGCACTACAATTAAGGGCCATAAACGCATTATTAGCCCGTTTGCTGCCGGTATGAATAGCTTGCGCAAATACTTCTTTTCCGCTTCCTGTTTCACCCAGCAAAAGCACGGTTGCCTCTGTTGGGGCTACTTTTCTGGCAAGTAAAATGGCATCCTGTATGGGTGGTGCAGTTCCCAGAATATTCTCAAAGCCGTATTGTTTATTTACTTTCTGTTCTAATTGGATAACCCGTTTTTGTAATTGTACTTTTTCCAGTGCTTTCGTTAATAAGGGAATGATTCTATCATTATCATCACCCTTGGTGATATAATCAAAAGCACCGTTTTTCATTGCCTGTACACCATCGGCAATATTTCCATAAGCAGTTAGTAAAATGATTTCCAGAAAAGGGTAACGACTTTTCAGGGTACTTACAAAATCAACACCACTTCCATCAGGAAGTTTTACGTCGCAAAGAACAATGTCAATGACTTCCTTATCTGCCAATTTTAGAGCAGTTTTCAGATTGGAAGCTTCCAATACAGTATACCCCTCCAGCTTTATGATCCGGCTAAGAAGACCACGAAGTTTTTCCTCATCATCTATTAGTAAAACTGTACCCAAGTTTTTTTATAAAGATATAGAGTATGTGGTTAAGAAGTACGAAACCATTTTGCACGGTTAGTTTCTCGATGAAAATCCTAAGTAAGCACATAAAAAAACACCTGGTTATTGTCAGGTGCTTTTAGAATTTTGGGTGAAGATTATTTTAATTCAGTTAACCGGCTAACATTATTGTCCAAATCAACGGTAACCGCAAAAACTCTTTTTCCGGATATATCCGCAATTTTGCTAAGGTCAACCTGCGTCATCTTATCAGCCACAATTACCTGAACCAATTGTGTATTGTTGAAATTCTCTTCTTTATCAGCAGGTAATACCAGAATGCCAAAGGCTTTGATCTGCCGATCTCCTTTATAAACAAGTTTAAAAAGCATGTTCCCTTTTTTCTCAACCAGGGGCTGTATTGGAACCGCGGTGCTGATCCACGACATGGCTGGCACCAATGCAGGGTAATGGTAATAGTTATTGCGTAGACTATCACTCCAGCCATTTGGATTTTTTTCAAAAGATTTACTACTAAAATATACCGCCCCTTGTGTAGTATTGAATGATCGTAACGCTTTTAATTGTTTAGGTAATTCTTCGGGATTTTTCCATGCCGGGTTACTACCTCCCCGATAAATAGCTAAACCAATATATAGCTGTCTTCCATAACTATGTTCATTCCACCAGGGCAGCAGCACATCATAATCGGCTAACTTATGTCCCTTCTCCCAATATAATTGCGGTACAACATAATCGATCCATCCTTTTTGTAACCACAATAAGATATCTGCATACAAGTCATCATAATTGGTTTGACCTGCTTTTGTTTCACTTCCCCTTGGGTCCTGGGTTTTATTGCGCCATACACCAAATGGACTGATTCCAAATTTAATATGTGGGTTAACACTGCGAATCGTATTGTGTATGTCGAGAATCACACTATCACAGTTACTTCTTCGCCAGTCTTCTTTATTCATCCCTTTTCCATACCGCTGATAATCTTTTTCATCGGGAAATTCTTTCCCGGCAATACGGTAGGGATAAAAATAATCATCCATATGAATACCGTCTATCTGATAACGGGTTATCAGGTCTTTGACTACTTTGGCGGTATGTAATCTGACTTCGGGTAAGCCCGGGTTAAAATACTTTTTATCACCATATACCAGAAACCATTCCGGGTGAGTCAGGGTAAGATGACTGGGTGCTAATGAAGATTTGGTGATATTGAAAACTGCCCTGTAAGGATTTAACCAGGCATGAAATTCCATTCCCCTTTTATGTGTTTCATTGATCATAAATTCCAGCGGATCATAAAAGGGTTCAGGTGCCAATCCCTGTTTGCCGGTAAGGAATTCACTCCAGGGTTCATATTTTGAAGCATATAATGCATCTCCCGCCGGACGTATCTGAACAATCATTACGTTCATACCGTTTTTCTGGTGCATATCCAGCAAGTGAATGTACTCCGCTTTTTGGTCGGCTACACTCAGGGTTTTGCTACTGGGCCAGTCAATATTATCAACCGATGCCACCCATACTCCCCTGAATTCATAATTGGGAGATTGTGCTTTCGTATTCTGCAAGCAACAAGATGCAAGCAGAACCATACAATAAAGTTTAATAGTATTCATGACACGAATATAAACCTAAGAAAAGGGTTTTAATAAACTGTGGATGAAATAACAACTAAGCAAACTGAATGCACAATATGTGAAAAGCAGAGATATATAAATAGAAAATATAATGGGAAGAAAAGAAAGATCTGATATTATTTACTTTGTTCTTCTCGCATTTTATCCAATAGTTTATTTAATAAAGTTGCTTCTTCAGGATTTAGTGCATGTGGGATATCATCCAGTTGTGTATTATTCTTATCCAGCCTTTCCAATAAAGCAAGTCCTTTTTTAGAAATAATCACATCCACTAATCTTTTATCAGTAGCGCAAACCTTTTTCTCAACCAGTCCCTTTTTTAACAACCTTTCAACTATACGACTGGTATCGCTCATTTTGTCGAGCATTCTTTCCCGAATCTGGAGGGTGCTAAGTGGTTCCTTACTTCCTTTTAAAATCCGGAGAATATTGTATTGCTGGGAGGTAATATCTTCAGACTCGAGAAATGTTTTGATTTTTTCAGTGAGCCAGCTAGCAGAAAAAATGATATTCACCGTTACTTTCTGGTACTCATTACGGAAAGATCGTTGCTGAATATCCTTTTCAATACCCATTGTATTAGTTTATGGTTGGGGGTTTATGGTTTATGGTTTGAAGATATTTAAAAAAGACTAATTCTAAAACCTAAATTATCGTTCCAAAATAGGCTAATCTTCCCAAACGCTGAGTCCCTCACTGCAATTGGCGCAGATATCAATGTTTTTTCGACTCGATAGTAGTTCACGGCGAAAT
The DNA here is from genome assembly GCA_903913355.1 of uncultured Bacteroidota bacterium. Lineage (GTDB taxonomy): Bacteria > Bacteroidota > Bacteroidia > Chitinophagales > Chitinophagaceae > Sediminibacterium. Next base: position 6,413 of record CAIWKU010000537.1, read on the forward strand.
TGCTTATACTGATTGTTCTGCCAGGTTTCTTTGAAACTTTGTTTCGACAGATCGCCTAATTGATGGGTGGCATCTTTGTCAAAACAACAGGGTACTACCAACCCATCCCAGGTAATCACATTTGCATGCCATAATTTCCAGCAATGATTGCGCAAACTGTTTTTGGCAACCATATTTCCCTGTGCATCTTTTTTATACCGGCTATACTTTTGATTTGAAGGAATCAGTTGATTCGGATCGTTTCGATAATCATACACCTGGGCAGTTTTAAAACGAACCTGGTCAACCCCGATTTCTTTTCCTAATTGTTTTACCTCTTCTATCTGGTGCTCATTGGGTTTTACTACGAGAAACTGGAAAAAAATAAATGGCGTTTTACTCTTCAGTGCTTTTTTCCATTTTACAATATTTCTGGCACCTTCCAACACTTTCTCCAGCCTGCCACCTACCCGATATTGCTCATACACTTCCTGGGTAGTTCCATCAATGGAAATAATCAGCCTGTCCAAACCACTTTCCACTGTTTCACGTGCTTTTTCATCAGTCAGGTAATGCGCATTGGTGGACGTAGCCGTATATATTCCTTTATCATGGGCATATTTTACCATTTGCAGGAAAGCTGGATTTAGGTAAGGCTCTCCCTGAAAATAAAAAATCAGGTAAATTAGGTCCTTATGAATATCGTCAATGGTTTGTTTAAAAAAACTGTTTTCCAACATTCCAGTGGGTCTGGTAAAAGCACGAAGCCCACTCGGACATTCAGGGCAACGAAGATTACAGGAAGTGGTGGGTTCGAATGAAATAGAAATTGGAAGCCCCCATTGAACTGGCTTACCGCTGATTCGGCTTACCTGGTAGCTACTATACACTTTTGCCGCGTTCCAAAATCGCCGTAAACTCAGCTTGCTGATTAAATTGATAGTATCTGTCCAGTTAAAATAAGCCATAATAAACAATAAAAATAGCCCGGAATTTTGAGATCGCCAGTTTTAGTATTAAGCCCGGGCATTGTTCTAAGGTGTAGCAATAGATCCGGATTCAGGGGTAGAATTGACAGCTTGTCAATATGCCTGACAACCCTGAATTAATACCGAAGGCTTTAACATTTTGTTGGTAAACTCATGTCAGGTTTTCGTATCTATTTATACAGTAGGATAGTTCAGGCAGCGGAAAAATGATGTAGGGTATCTTTTTCAAAGTATTAACATAATGAACAATCCAACTGGTACAGGTTTTGCGTAAGTATATATAGATAATTACTAAACATTTTCTCATAAGCAGTTAGTTTTGGTTGCGGTCCCGATTTTCATCGGGACCAATTTTTTTCTAGCCCTGCCTCGAGGCTTGTACCCGCCAATAAACCAAAGCCAGTAAACTGCCTGCACTATCCGCAGCAATATCCAATAATTCAAAAGAACGCCCGGGTATCCAGTATTTCTGAACAAACTCCATGATAGTACCATAAGCAATGCCAGCCAGTGCAATCAGCAGAAAACAATTTTGTCTTTTTGCAAGAGGATATTCTGATTTTGTAAAAGGATAACTAAAAAGAAAACACAACAAAAAGAACATACAGATATGCACCCATTTATCAGCATGAATCACCGCCAAAAAGGGATATTTAGGAATATTGGAACCCGGCAGACATAGTAATACAAGGCTGATGATAAACCAGAAAATGGCAGGAATAAATTGTTGAAAGCGCAAGATGTGCTGTTTAAGAAGGGAAAGTACAACAACTATCCAACTTTACCAGCTACATACATCTGATCAATGGTAGGGCTTGGGCTTCCCCCTTTTTTCTCAAGAGTAATGGCAAAAACAGAGGCTTTGGGAATATTTTTCATTTTGCAAAGACCTGCGCATACGCCTATTACCCCAGCATCAACCGGTTTGCCGTCAACAATGGCCCAGAGTTGGTATTGTTTATCAGGAGCAGCTTGCGGAAGTTTATTGGGCAATACATATACATCTTTCGATTTCGAATCCCAGAACACTGTAGCCAGATTTTCTTCCCGGCC
>CAIWKU010000538.1 GCA_903913355.1 uncultured Bacteroidota bacterium
ATTGTTATCTGTAGTATACTCCTGTAAAACAGTGAAGAAAACGCAGATAATTCAGGAAGCCATCACCAGAAAAGATACTGCACCCACTATTATCATTAAAGAATCGCCCAAAGTAGATTCTGCGGCTATTGTGAAAGATATTCTCGGGAAAGTTGTGAAGCAAAAAATCAATTTTGCCACTTTTAATGCTAAGATCAAAGTATCCTATGAAAGTGCTGAGAACAGCGATAACTATACTGTTTACCTGAGCATGAAAAAGGATAGTATTATTTTAATAAAAGTAACCGGAACCTTTCTTGGCATTCCTGGTATCGGATTGGAAGCCAAAATAACCCGGGATAGTGTGGTAATTGTACGCTTAGCGGGTGAGAAATATGTAATGAACCGTTCGATCAGCTATGTGCAGGATGTAACGGAAATACCGTTTGATTTTTCTACCATTCAGGATATTCTTATTGGTAACCCTGTGTTTATAGATAGCAATGTGGTTTCTTACCGGGCAGGTATCAATCAGTTATCGGTATTTATGGTGGGTGATGTGTTTAAACACCTGCTAACCCTGGATAATATCGATTTTAAGGCCTTGCATAGCAAATTGGATGATGTGAATATTCAGCGTAGCCGTACTTGTGATATTACCTTCAGTACTTATCAGCCATTGGGGCCCTATCGGTTTGCTACTTATCGTAAAATATCTGTGGCGGAGAAATCGAAACTGGATATTTACCTTGAATTCAAAGAATTTAACTTAAATGAACCGTTAAAATATACGTTTGAGATACCTAAAAAATTCAAGCGTAAGTAATTTACCTGCACCTTAGCAAATCATAAACACTCTATCGATTAACAGAAACCTGATTATGTATAAAAGAATCCTCTTCCTTATTTTTCTGGTAAGTTTTACAGGTCTATGTGCGTTTTCTCAGACCCGGGAAGAATTACAGAAAAAGAATGAAGAAATTCAGAAAGAGCTGATAGAGCTGAATAAACAGTTGAGCGAAACGCAGAACAACACCAAGATGTCGCTGAAGCAACTGGCTATCATCAAAAAAAAGATCAATAAACGGGAAGAACTGGTAAATAGTATTAATAAACAGGTACACCAGTTAGATGAGACGATATTTACCAATGAGCGGGATATTTACCGCTTACGCAGGGAACTGGACACATTGAAAATGAAATATGCCAAGAGTCTTGTATTTGCTTACAAGAATCGCAGCAGCTATGAATACCTCAACTTTTTATTTTCTGCAAGTGATTTTAATGATGCCATTAAACGGATCACCTATCTGAAAAGCTATCGCAGAAACAGGGAAACACAGGCGAATACCATCATTAAATCGGATCAGTTATTACAGGAAAAAATTACGGTGCTCAGTTCCAATAAAAAGGAAAGATTAAGCACTTTACAAGCCCAGGGCGAACAGCTTAAAGTATTGCAGGCGGATAAGAAAGAACAGGACCAGGTAGTTCAGCAGTTGAAAGGAAAAGAAAAAGAACTGACTGCACAAGTTCGCGAAAGAGATAAACAAAGACAGAAAACCCAGCAACAGATCAATGCCATTATTCGCAGAGAAATTGAAGATGCCAGAAAGAAGGAAGCAGCAAGATTAAAAGCAGCGGAAGAACAAAAAAAATCACAAGCTGCTAAACCAGCTGATAATACCGTTAAGAATAATCCTAAACCTGGTAAATCTTCTTTGGGTACAGAACCGGAAACCGGGTTAGCTCCGGCTGCCAAGGCCCGTTCGTATACGCCACTAGAGTCCACTCCGGAAGGCAGAGAGATGTCGATTAATTTTGAAAAAAACAGGGGCCAATTGCCATGGCCGGTTTCTTCAGGATTGGTTACGGCGCATTTTGGGATTGAATCCATTCCCGGTACCAAACTGAAAAATAAAACTGATGGTATTGAAATATCCCTTCCGGTAGGATCGGGTGTAAAATGTGTTGCCGATGGTAAGATCATTGGTATCAATGAAGAAGAGGGACAAATGATGGTGATTGTACAACATGGTAAATATTTTACAGGATATACCAATCTTTCCTCGGTATCTGTTTCAAAAAGTCAGGAAGTGAAAGCCGGAACAGTATTAGGCAAATCCGGCGCCTCGCTGGTAGGCGAAGGCTCCCTTATTTTTATGATCATGAATGAAAAGGGCAATCCTATTGATCCGGAGATTTGGTTGAAGAATCGGAGATAGGGTAATTATTGCATGGCTTTATTGTTCAATTGTTCCATTTTTTCTTTGCGTACTTAGCGGTTCATTGCGTCCTTTGCGTTACAGCTTTTAAGGGTAATATTAAAAGCTGTAACGCAAAGGACGCAGAGGATACGCAAAGGACGCAAAGCGAAGGCTATTAAAAAGAAAGACCAATAACCAACATCTCCCCCAATTAAAAAAACAATTATCTTCAGGCAAACGCTTGCCAATGAAACAGTATATACTTTCCTTCGACCAGGGAACCACCAGCAGCAGGGCTATTGTTTTTGATCATTCGGGTGCTATTGTGTCGGTGGCACAAAAAGAATTTACACAGTATTTTCCTGAGCCCGGTTGGGTAGAGCATGATGCCAATGAAATATGGAGCACACAATTGGGTGTGGCTGCGGAAGCGATTACCAAAGCGGGATTACAGGTTAAAGATATTGCTGCCATTGGTATTACCAATCAAAGAGAGACCACGGTGATCTGGGATAAAGTTTCGGGGCAACCCATTCATCCTGCCATTGTTTGGCAGGATAGAAGAACGGCCGGGTTTTGTGATGAATTGAAGGCAAAAGGATTGGATAAAATTTTGCAGGAGAAAACCGGCTTAGTGATCGATGCCTATTTTTCTGCCACCAAGGCCAAATGGATACTGGATCATACACCTGGTGCCAGGGAAAAAGCGGAGAAAGGAGAACTCTGTTTTGGCACCATTGACAGCTGGCTTTTATGGAAACTGACCAATGGTAAAGTTCATGCTACTGATGTATCCAACGCCAGCAGAACACTTTTGTTTAATATACATAGTTTGGAATGGGATACTGATCTGCTGAAAATATTTTCTATACCGGCTTCCCTGTTACCGGAAGTAAGAAGCAGCAGCGAAATTTACGGGTATACACAAAATATTCTTACTGCTACCAATATTCCTATTGCAGGTATTGCAGGCGATCAGCAGGCTGCTTTATTTGGGCAAATGTGTACCCAGCCGGGGATGGTAAAAAACACCTATGGCACAGGTTG
>CAIWKU010000539.1 GCA_903913355.1 uncultured Bacteroidota bacterium
AATATGGATTGTTGTTTGATGCGGTCAATTCCAATACTTTTCAGGATCAGCCGGGACAGTCATTGAGTTATAAATTCGGTTCCCTACAACATGTGAATGCTGCTGTTCGTAAACAGGCTATTGCGCATAATATAGAGGTTATCAAACATGGCATAGAACTGGGGTCAGAATCATTAACGGTATGGCTGGCTGATGGATCGTGTTTTCCCGGACAATTAAATTTCAGGAGAGCATTTGAAAATACTTTGGCAGGACTTACAGAAATTTATGCAGCGTTACCAGCTAACTGGAAAATGTTTATAGAGTATAAGGCCTATGAGCCTAATTTTTATTCGACAACAGTGGGGGATTGGGGACAGTCTTATTTGTATGCAAGTAAGCTCGGTAACAAAGCTTACACATTGGTTGATTTGGGACATCATCTCCCCAATGCCAATATTCAACAGATTGTAGCATTATTATTAAATGAACATAAACTAGGCGGATTTCATTTTAATGATAGTAAATATGGAGATGACGATCTTACGGTTGGCAGTATTGATCCGTATCAGTTATTCCTGATTTTTCATGAACTGGTGGAGGGAATGGATAACCGGGAAATGGATCATGCAAAAGATTTGGGTTGGATGATTGATGCATCACATAATGTAAAAGACCCCTTAGAAGACCTATTACAAAGTGTAGAAGCTATAATGATAGCCTATACTCAGGCACTATTGATTGATACCAACGCATTAGAAGAAGCACAATTGAATAATGATACAGTAAAAGCCCAGGAAATTCTTCAGCAGGCTTACCGTACAGATGTTAGGCCAATTATCGCGGAAGCCAGGTTAAGGAATGGGGCAGCTTTAGCCCCGCTTCAATTATTCAGGGATCAAAAGATAAGGGAAACACTGATAAAGAAAAGGGGAGAGAAAACAATGGCTACGGGTTTATAAAATTAGTGAATATGCATCTCTATACGGCAAACGGGTTTAAGGAAATGCTGCAATCTGTAAAGGAGGAAGGAGGTATCATAGCCGTATTTGATATAGGAAAAACCAATAAAAAATTCTTTCTTTTCAATCAGCAATACCAGATTTTGCTGGAAACAAATATCCAGATTGCTGAAATTAGTGATGAAGACGGATTTCCTTGCGATAATATAAAACAGCTAACGGATTGGGTAAAGGAAATAGTTGCAGAAATAAAAGATTGCCCTTCAGTTCAAATAAAAGCCATCAATTTTTCGGCCTACGGTGCAAGTTTTGTGAATATTGGACAGAATGGGGAATTGGTTACTCCCTTATATAATTACCTGAAACCCTATCCCCCAGAGTTACTCAAATCTTTTTACGATTGCTATGGAGGAGAAAAAACATTTTCTCTGATAACAGCTTCGCCAGTATTAGGTAACCTAAATTCAGGATTGCTGTTATATTACCTACAGCATCGAAAACAACCACTTTTTGATCGCGTAAAATATTCTGTTCATTTGCCCCAGTATATCAGTTACCTGCTGTCTGGGAAAGCTATTTCTGAAATTACCAGTATTGGTTGTCATACTGGGTTATGGGATTTTACGAAAGGAACCTACCATGACTGGGTTTTTGCAGAAGATATTATTGAAAAACTAGCCCCTCTTGCTCCTACAGGACAGGTGCTTGAAATGGACTGGGATGGCAGAAAAATTAAAATCGCACAGGGCTTACATGATAGTTCTTCAGCACTCATCCCTTACCTGAAAACATTTTCGATGCCGTTTATATTAATATCAACAGGTACCTGGTGTATTAGTATGAACCCATTTAATACGCCTCCATTAACAGAAGAAGAATTGGCACAGGATTGTTTATGTTATATGTCATTTGATGGGAAACCCGTAAAAGCTTCCCGACTTTTTGCAGGAAATGAACATGAGCAGCAGGTGAAAAGGCTCGGCGATTATTTTCACAAAGACGACAACTACTATACCGAAGTAGTGTTTGAAGCGGACTTAATAAACAGGATAGATAAAACCCAGGAAATAGCTACAGTAATCACGGGCAAATACCCTTCTGTTTTTGCGGACAGAGAGCTGAATCAGTTTACAAGTTATGAGGAAGCGTATCATCAGTTGCTATTTGATATTATACAACAACAGAAGCGATCTGTTTCCCTGGTACTTTCTGATCAGAAAACTGACAGAATATTTGTTGATGGAGGTTTTGCCCATAATCATGTGTATATGCAATTACTTGCAAATGCTTTTCCGGAAATTAATGTATTTGCTGCCACGGTATCACAGGCATCTGCTATGGGTGCAGCTTTGTCAATTCATCCCTATTGGAACGAATTGCCGATCCCCGGCAACCTGATAAGTTTAGAGTTTTATCAATCAAACTCATAAGAAAATAGCAGGTGGGCTAATTTTAGGGCTGGTAATCTGCTTATATCTACAGATTCTTTAGCTGGCCAACAGAAGAAAACCCTTTTTACATATAATTTATTTACATTTATAGTTAATTTTAGTGAATTGTTTTTCAATTTATTCTGT
>CAIWKU010000540.1 GCA_903913355.1 uncultured Bacteroidota bacterium
GATCGGATATGATGAAAATGATGCCAGAAGCACCAAGAAATGGGTAGAAGTATTAAGCTTTGATGAGAATGGTAAACCCCAGTTTGGCGGACCATATTTTACCTATCCCAATGATCCCATCAAACCACCTCAGCCTGCCTATCGGTTTTGCCTGGAGTTTAAAAAAGAAGCCAATGCCAAGTTGAACTATGATCCGGAACTCGGTGTCATCATGTTTGCTTCCCTTGTTAGTGAAGTGGGTGATCCGGGTGTTAAATCCACACTGGTACCCCTTGGTAGTTTTGAGGGCTTTAAATGGCAGAATGGCAAATGGGTATACATTCCATTAATCAGGGAAATTGATCCAAGACCCAACGTGAATCCACAAAAAGAAGGAGCAGATCAACCAAAGCCTTTATTCCCCGCAGTACCGAAAGCTAAAGGGAAGGGGTTGTAGGGGCTGGGTTTTAGTTGTTGACCATTGGCTTTTAGCTATTGCCCAGTATTTTATTATTAATTTCACTTAACCCAAAAACAGCCAATGGCCAAATGCCAATAGCTTGAAACACCTCACTCATTTCATTAACTACGCTAACAGCTAATAGCCAAAAGCCAATAGCTAAAAACTAATTCTAACCTGGTTAATCCAATTTCAACACCGCTAAAAATGCTTCCTGTGGAATTTCCACATTGCCTATCTGGCGCATTCTTTTCTTTCCTTCTTTTTGTTTTTCTAGAAGCTTTCTTTTACGACTAATATCACCACCATAACATTTGGCCGTTACATCTTTCCGCATGGCGCTGATGTTTTCGCGGGCAATGATTTTGGCACCGATGGCGGCCTGGATAGATATCTGAAATTGTTGTTTGGGTAATAACTCTTTCAATTTTTCACATAATCTGCGGCCAAATTCCTGGGCCCTGCTGCGGTGAATCAATGCACTAAGGGCATCCACTTTATCGCTATTGAGAAGGATATCCATTTTGATAATATCCGCATCACGAAAACCGATAGGCGAATAATCAAAGGATGCATAGCCACGGGTAGAACTTTTCAGCTTATCGTAAAAATCAAACACGATCTCAGTCAAAGGCATTTCAAATATAAGTTCAACACGGGTGGGTGTCAGGTAACTCTGGTTAATCAACATCCCTCTTTTACCCAAACATAGCGTCATAATGTTTCCGATATAATCAGGCAGGGTAATGATTTGTGCTTTGATAAATGGTTCTTCTATCCTGTCAATTTTAACAGGATCGGGCATTTCAGCCGGATTGTTGACCGTTATTTTTTCTCCGCGGGTAGTATAGGCATTGAAACTAACGTTGGGTACGGTAGTAATCACAGTCTGGTTAAATTCCCGCTCCAATCTTTCCTGGATAATTTCCATATGCAGCAATCCCAGGAACCCGCAACGAAATCCAAAACCCAATGCCTGAGACGTTTCCAGTTCAAATGTGAGGGAAGCATCATTTAACTGCAGTTTATCCATACAGTCGCGCAACTCCTCAAACTCGTCTGTATTCACCGGAAATATCCCGGCAAATACCATGGGTTTTACTTCTTCAAATCCATGTATCATCTCCCCAGGGTTATTGGCGAGTGTAATCGTATCTCCTACTTTTACCTCTTTGGCATTTTTGATACCGGTAATAATATACCCTACATCCCCTGCTCTTACATCTTCTTTCGGCGTCATCGTCAATTTTAAAACCCCTACTTCATCGGCAAAATAATCCATCCCCGAAGCCACAAAACGGATCTTATCCCCTTTCTTAAGAATACCATTCAAAATCCGGTAATAAACGATAATTCCACGGAAGCTGTTAAATACACTGTCGAATATCAAGGCCTGTAAAGGCGCATCTACACTTCCAGCCGGAGCAGGGATCCGTTCAATAATAGCGGTTAATATTTCTTCAATTCCAATTCCTGATTTACCACTGGCCAATAAAATATCTTCCTGCTTACAACCAATCAGGTCAACGATCTGATCAGTTACTTCCGGTATCTTAGCCCCATCCATATCAATCTTATTAATCACCGGAATGATCTCAAGATTATTGTCAATTGCCAGGTATAAATTACTGATTGTCTGTGCTTGTATGCCCTGGGAAGCGTCTACTAAAAGTAAAGCCCCTTCACAGGCCGCTAAAGCCCGGCTAACTTCATAACTAAAATCCACATGTCCGGGTGTATCAATCAGGTTCAGAACATATTGTTGTCCTTTATAAGGATAGTTAATCTGTATCGCATGACTTTTAATGGTAATCCCTTTTTCCCGCTCCAAGTCCATATCATCCAATACCTGGTTCATCATATCCCTTTCGGTGATGGTTTTGGTATGTTCCAATAACCTGTCAGCCAAAGTACTTTTCCCATGGTCTATATGCGCGATGATGCAAAAATTCCGGATATTCTTCATAAGTGTGCAAAGATATGTGAGTGAGTGGGAGAATTACAATTATTGGAGAGGTTGGGGGAAATTAATGGATTATTCCCGTTTTCGTCCCCATTTGAAACTGAAATAAACGGATCAGCTTCCTATTGCTTGCTGCTTTATAAATCGAAAGGGCTATTTTTATGAATAAGAATTCCCCTACCATGCTATTAAAAAACCCCAATAGAAAAGCACAGATCAATAATGAAACCGGTTTGGGTACCAATACCTCTTTGAGTGGTGGCCGCTTTTTTAAAAATAATGGCAATCCCAATCTCGATGTTACCGGTCTACCCTTCTGGCAACGACTCAATATTTATCATTCTTTGTTATCCATGCCTACCTGGAAGTTTCTGCTGGTGATTATTGGCTTTTTTGTTATGACCAACCTGATTTTTGCAGGTCTCTATTTATCTATCGGCATCAATCACCTGGGAGGAATGGTAGCTTCAAATGATGCCGAAAAATTTGGTGAGGCTTTTTTCTTTAGCGCCCAAACCTTTACCACCGTTGGGTATGGAAGGATTAACCCCATCGGTTTTGCTGCCAGTTTAACGGCATCTATGGAGGCATTGATCGGGTTAATGAGTTTTGCACTGGCAACCGGTTTATTGTATGGCCGTTTTGCAAGACCCAGGGCCTATATCCGGTATAGCAAAAATGCCCTGTTCGCTCCTTTCAGAGACGGGATAGCCCTAATGTACCGAATGGTTCCTTATACCAAAAATTACCTGGTAAACGTGGAGGTAAAAATCACACTGGCTATGCGAATAGAAGAAGAGGGTCAGCAGAAAACCCGCTTCTATAATATGCCTTTGGATATTTCCAAAGCCAATACCATGACTGCCAACTGGACCCTTGTGCATATCATTAATGAGGAAAGCCCGATTTATGGATTTAGTAAACAGGATCTGATGAATGCCCACGCAGAATTATTGGTATTTGTACAGGGATTCGATGAGAGTTTTTCCAATACCGTTATTTCCCGTGGTTCTTATAGTTATGAGGATTTTGTTTACGGTGCCAAATTTGTGCCCATGTATCATCCGAACGCACAAAACAGCCGGACCATATTGCACCTGGATAAGTTGGATGAATATGTTCCGGCTGAGTTACCTGGCAATCCTTATGAATGAATAGGAA
>CAIWKU010000541.1 GCA_903913355.1 uncultured Bacteroidota bacterium
CCGATCTTTTGGCTACGTTTTTTTGATTCTACAGGAGACCATGTTGGGTTTGCTGATAAAAAGGGGAATATAAAAATACCGGCAAAGCTCAGTAAACCAACAAGGGCAGATAGCTTTTATAATATTATCGCGGTTGCTGAATCCAACGATAGCCTATATGAATCTTACTACCTTCTAAAAAATGGGCGAAAAGTAGGAATCGATAGCGTTTACTCTTTCGATTTTAGTTTTGATTGCGAGTCGGAAGGAAAAATCATTTTTCAGGATAAGAAAAAAAACAGAGTTGGTTTCTTAGACCAAAATGGGGAAGCCATCATTCCGGCAATCTATAATTATGTTACTCCTTTTCACAACGGAATGGCATTGGCCTATAGAAATGCGAGACGAATGTGTTGGGACGAAAAGGAGGACACACTTAATTGCGAACACTGGGGCTGGGCAGGGGGCGAATTAATTTTAATTAATGAGAAAAATGAAATTCTGGCGGATAGTATTGATTTGAATGTTAGCAATATCAATTGGTATTCTGCGAAAATAAATCAGACCTATATTGATACCAGCAGGTATATAAAACTGAAGGGGCGGAATAACAAGGTCTATAGCTTTTTAGATTATGATAAAGAGTTTCAAAAATGGTTTTATACTATATTTCTGCCTGCACTTAATAACCCTCAAGGTAATTTGATAAATTTACTTTTTACTGAAATAACGTTTTGGACTGACAAAACCGGTTGGACAAGTTTAGACCGAAATAAGTTTCTTGTAAAATTTCCGTATGTATTGGTGAATTCGCGATTCAAAACAACCCAGCTAAAACAAATCTCGATTAGTCAGTCTTCATTAAATGAACTTATCTATAACAAATCTATCTACAGGAAATACCTGAACGCCTGTGGAGAGCATAATAAATATCGTTTCCCATTATTTAATGTTTTACTTACTTATTATAAAAAGAGGGAACGCGTAAGCGAAATCGGGGAAGCAGATTTTGATAAGAACTATGAAATTTCCTCCCAGCTAGAGTTCGAATTTCTTCGTACAGCAGAGGGCTATAAATTATTGAGTGCGCCGGTAAGAGTAAACCTTTAAATTCGAAATAACAAAGTATACAGTTAAAAAATACTATGAATTCATTTCTCCGTTGTTGTTCGAGTGACAAACAACCAATAAGTTTGTATCACCGGGATCAAAAAAGATAATCAATGTTGTTGGTCGGGCGGCCAACAAAGGCGAGAAATACTATTTTCTTTCAAACAGCAAAGTCTGCCATCTGGAGATTATGCGAAAACAGTTTTAAAAATTGTATTTAGCAATTATTATATTTCTTTTAGCGCTTCCCCTATTAATAGCTACTATTGATTTTCTAGGCTTTTTAGTAAAAGGAAGAAGAGTTGTCAATAGATTTATTTTACGAGTAATTGAAATTGCTGCTTTTATCATTTTACCTTATTTATATGTTTCTCAGGATAATAAAAATGATTGTTGCGGGGATAGCGCTGTATTTTCACCCCAGCACCAGTTAACCATCTGGGTTATTGTTGTGTTCTGCCTGATGGCTTATTTCTATTCCATTTATAGGAAACAAATTGCCACCCCTGTGCTGGAAGTGCTTGTGAATAGTTTCCTGCTACTGGGTATAGTTTTAAATATTTTTATTGCTATTCATACGGATAGTATACTGCTCGCTATTGCCGGCAATCTGCCCATTATCCTGCTGACCATTTTAGCACTTGCTAAAAATCAAAAAGCCTTTATAGAGCAGTCAGAACTAACTAATCTTATTCCCAAAAACCGATTTGAAAAAATAGCACTAAGCGTTTTACGTCTTCAACCCATTCTCAAATTTCCTATCCTGTTTATTCTTTGCTTACCCTTGCTGGTAATCATGACAACGATCCTATTACTATTTGGACAAAAACCCGATTCCCTTATCCGGGCATTTACAGATACCTATAAACACGGTTTTTCGGAATGGGATTATCAATGTGATAATGTTTCTTGCGGCGGGCATTATCTGTGTTCAGTGGCTGCAAATGGTCACCCGCAAATAGTTAGGCCAAACAGAAGAGGCATAAGAAACGGTCAGCCTATTATTTGTAACAGGCAATTACTCATCGCCAATGCATTTGAAGATTTGATCCAGGAAGAACTTCCCCTTCTTCATAAGTTCATCAGAAGTCAATACAACAAAGTAGGAAACCTGATACATCGGTATTACACCATTTTTAATAATAAATTTATCTCAGATTGTATTTATCTGTTGATGAAACCATTGGAATGGTTTTTCATTTTGATACTATACTCGTTTGATCGAAAACCGGAAAATCGAATCGCTAAGCAGTATATAAGCGCGACAGACAGGATACGGATTGATCATTTCCTGTGATACCTATTTGCTTTTTATGGCACAAAAGATCGAGTATTTATTCACCGTGGTCAGACGACTTATAAAGACGAGATAATCAATGTTGTTGGTCAGGCGACCAACAAAGGCGGGAGATAATCAATGTTGTCGGTCGGGCGACCAACAAAGGCGAAGCACAACGAATATTACTAATTTATTAATTATAATTCATATCTCTTCATTCTATCTCCAATCCCAAATTTCTACAGAATTAACCACTAGTTTTGAGTAACCCCCAAGGGTTCTATTTATGCTAAGAAAAACTGCTGGTATTTTCTGCACCTGGGTGCTGCTAATTTTTAGCAATGCCTTAATTGCGCAAAAAGCCATTCCTTTAAGTGAGGCGGTTCAGATGGCTGCGAGTAATTATCCCGCATTAAAAGCCAAAGCCTTACAGGTAGAAGCGATTAAAAAAAATATACAGGTAGTGAATAACACCGGACTACCCTCGCTGGATGCTTCCTACCAAATGAATTATGCCACGTATAATAATATAACCGGCATGGCTTACCCCGGTTACCTGGTACCCATCAGCGGTCCGCCGTCTAAGGATAATAATCTCGGGGGTGTTTTTGGAAGTGCTACCGGTCTCTTACTTAACTGGCAACCTTTTACTTTTGGTCAGCGCGAATCGCAGACTGCTTTTGCCAAAGCGGGAGTTACGCAAGCCAATTCAGATCTGGCCAATGAGGTATTGCAGCATAAAGTAAGAGTAGCGAATGCCTATCTGGATGCTTTGACGGCAAAAGACCTGGTGCAGGTGTTTTCTGAAAATCTGGATCGCTGTAAAGCCAATCTGGCATTGGTACAAAACCTTGTTGCCAATGGCTTAAGACCGGGTGTTGACTCGGCTCTGTTTGCAGGGGAAGTATCAAAAGCTACGGCTGAACTATTAAATCATCAACGCAATTATGAACAGGCTTTGCTGAATCTTACCCAATTGATGGGCATTACGGATAATATATTAATTGGTGACTCCTCCTATAGCAACCGATTACCTGTGAATGGAATGATTGCCGATTCATTACAACATCCATTATTGGCTTTCTATCAATCATCTATCGATCTGGATCTGGCTAAGCGGAAAACGATTGAAAAAACCACTTTACCCGGTCTGGGTTTTTGGGGTACTACTTATGCGCGTGGTTCGGGTATTCAATATGATGGCACGGTAAAAAGCCTGGATGGTCTGGGTCTGCAAAGAGTAAACTATGGTTTGGGAATACAATTGAGTGTGCCTTTACTACAATCGGTAAAAATAAAGCCGCAATTGCAGCAACAGGACATTCAGGCCAGAGCTGATAAAGAAAAATTGAATGAACTGAGTTTGCAACTTAACCGACAAATGCGGATAGCGGATACCACTTTACGATATGCATTGGAGATTGTAAAACAGAACCCTTCTTTATTGCGTTCTGCCGCTTTTGCGTATACCACCATGGTTTCCCGATACAATGCAGGGTTAGCCAACTATACAGATATTGTTCAGGCACAGTATAACCTGAGTAAAGCCGAAGCAGATGATAAAACAACCCATATAGCCGTATGGAAAGCCTTTTTATATAAAGCCGCCGTGGCAGGGGATATTGATTTATTTCTAAAACAGGTTAAATAAGCAGTATGAACTTAATCAAAGGGGCTTTACAGAAACCGGTTACGATTATCGTATCTGTTCTGGCCATCCTGTTTTTTTCTTTTATCACGCTTCAAAAAATGAAGATTGATATCTTCCCCAAAATGGGGTTGCCCACTATTTATGTTGCGCAACCCTATGGTGGATTATCGCCTGAGCAGATGGAAGGTTTTGTGACTTCGTATTATGAATACCATTTTTTATATGTAACGGGTATCAAATATGTTGAATCCAAATCTATCCAGGGTGCTGCCATCATCAAGATCGTTTTTCAGGAAGGAACGGATATGAGCCAGGCGATGGGGGAAGTAGTGGGTTATGTAAACAGATCAAGGGCATTTATGCCACCGGGCACCGTGCCTCCTTTTATTACTCGTTTTGATGCAGGGAGTATTCCGGTTGGGCAACTGGTATTTACATCCAGCACAAAAACCCTCGGAGAAATTCAGGATCTGGCGCTGTTTAAAGTGCGGCCCATGTTCTCTACACTGCCGGGTGTATCTGCACCACCTCCTTTTGGCGGTAACCAGAAAACAGTAATCATCAAAATTAATCCGGATAGAATTCGTGATTATCATTTATCTCCTGATGATGTGGTACAGGCATTGGCAAAATCGAATACAATCAGTCCGGCAGGTAATCTTCGTATTGGCGATGAAACCATGATCATCCCGCAAAATTCTGTTGTTGAAAATATTAAAGAGCTTGAAAATATTCCGCTTAGCATCGGTTCCGGTCCGGCTGTTTATGTAAAAGATATTGCCAATGTAGAACTGGGCGCGGATATCACAACCGGCTATGCACTGATTAATGGAAAGCGCTCTGTATATATACCGGTAACCAAACGCGCTGATGCGGCTACCTGGGATGTGATCAAACGAGTGAAAGCCGCTTTACCCGATATGCAGGCCGCGGTGCCCGATGATATTAAAGTATCGTATGAATTTGACCAGTCGGGCTATGTGAGCAAATCTATCCGTAACCTGATCTTTGAAGGTTTACTGGGTGCTTTGCTTACGGGTTTAATGGTATTTCTGTTTTTAGGTAATCTGCGTAGTTCATTGATTGTATTGTTTACGATTCCGATGGCTTTACTTTCGGCGGTGATTTGTTTGGGTGCATTTGGACAAACCATTAATATCATGACATTGGGTGGTTTGGCATTGGCGATTGGTATATTGGTAGATGAAGCCACGGTAACGATAGAAAATATACATAGTCAGTTAGAAAAAGGAAAACCCAAACCCAGGGCTATTCTGGATGCCTGTCTGGAAATTACGTTTCCTAAATTGCTGATACTACTCTGTATACTCGCTGTATTTGTTCCTTCTTTTTTTATGACGGGTATACCCGCTGCCTTATTTGTTCCTTTATCATTGGCCGTTGGTTTTGCGATGATCGCTTCTTTTATTTTATCACAAACCCTGGTTCCTGTTTTGGCTAACTGGATATTGAAAGACAAAATGAATGCAGGGGGACATGAAAAATTTAATCGGTTCAAAGAAAGATATACAAACTGGTTACAACGGATAAGTGGTTCAGCAAAATGGCTGGTTCCGGTATATATGCTGGCTACCATTGGTTTAGTGATCGTATTATTTCATTTTAGCGGAACCGAAATATTTCCCAGAACAGATATGGGGCAGGCACAGGTTAGGGTAAGACTGGCTACCGGCACAAGAATAGAAAGAACAGAAGAAGCTACGCAAAACCTGTTACGGATAGCAGATAGTATCAGCCATGGAAAAATAGCCATCAGTTCTGCGTTTGTAGGAACACAGCCCTCGAGCTATCCGGTTAATTTAATTCATTTATGGACCAGCGGTCCGCAGGAATCTGTGATCAGGATCAATTTGCAACCCGGCTCAGGAATTAATATTGAAGCGTTTAAGGAAGACTTGCGTTCGGCAGTTAAAAAAACGATGCCCGGAGTGGTTATCTCATTTGAACCCGGCAACCTGATAGAACAGGTAGTAAACCTGGGTTCCAATAACCCGATTGAAATTGCTGTATTGGGAAAGAACCTTTCTCAATCAAGGGAAATTGCGAATAAGCTCGAAATAAAATTGAAAACCATTTCTTTTTTAAGAGATGTACAAATTGCAACGCCGCTGGACTATCCCAATATCAAAGTAGATATTGACCGGGTAAAAGCCGGACAGTTGGGTTTAACGGTAGACCAGGTGAGTAAGTCCATGGTAGCGGCTACCTCATCCAGTCGTTTTACACAACCGAATTACTGGCTGGATAAATCAACAGGTACTGCTTACCAGGTACAGGTAGAATTGCCACAGTACAAAATGAATTCACCGGAACAGATGGAATTGATACCGGTTTCGGGAAGTGGGAAAGCACTAGTATATATGCGTGATCTGGCCAGCTGGAAAAAAACAAACTCACCCGGAGAATATGACCGGATCAATCAACAAAGATTTATCACCCTTACTGCCAATATTTATGAGAAAGATTTGGGATTGGCGCAGCAGGAAGTAAACAAAGCAATAGCATCATTGGGCGAATTGCCAAAAGGGGTGAAGATAAATTTGCGTGGACAAACCGAATTGCTAACACAAACCATGTCGGAATTGCAATCCGGACTTATTATTACCATTGTAGTAATTTTCTTTTTATTGGCTATCAGTTTTCAATCGTTCCGGGTATCTATCTCAGTTTTATCCGTAATACCTGCCGTAGTTGCGGGTTCCTTATTTCTTTTATGGGTAACAGGTAAAACATTGAACATACAATCTTATCTGGGAATGATTATGGCGGTAGGTGTAGCCGTGGCCAATGCCATATTATATATTACCAATGCGCAACAATACCGGAAAAGGAAGGAGGCCAATGCTTACCA
>CAIWKU010000542.1 GCA_903913355.1 uncultured Bacteroidota bacterium
CCATCATCCAGGTTCCAGATCCATTTCGTGATGGTACCTGCTGAAGCTGTGGATGCATCCGTAAAATTAATTGTAGTGCCCGCACAGTCAATTACCGGTAAGGTAAATTTTGCAATCGGTTTGTTGGTAATTTTAACCGGTAAAGCAGTATCAGGAGAAATACAACCAATATCAGAGATCACTTTTAATCGGACAGCATAATTCCCGGCCGCGGCATATTTTTTTCCAAACACTGCATTGGTAGACAGGGTATCGGTACTCCCATCTCCAAAATTCCAAATCCATTGAGAGAGAGTACCGCTTGCCACACTACTCTGGTCAATCAGTTGGAGCGAATCAGTTACACAACCTGTATTCGTTAGGGTAAACGAAGCTTTGGGTTGGTCGTTTACTTTTACAGGAATAAAATACGATTGTTGATTACTTCCACAGCCATCGGGTGTGGTGGTAGTGGTAAATAGTTTTACGGTATCCCTTACAGATGAACTTACATTCGATTTGATAAATACATAGGTCTCCTGGGTACTATAATAATTGATGGAAATCCCATTTACCACAGGTGTGCTGTCCGCAACAGGATTATTCGACGAGACATTTACCTTTGGTGAAATATTGGGCGCAGCAGAAAAATCCCATTGAATGGTAGAAGGAACAAAACTTAAAGGCACCGAAAATTGTAAAGGCGTGTTCACACAGGTAACCGCAGAATCAATCCGGTTAAAGGGATTTTGAAAAGTAGCGGAAGGTGTAAAGTCCTTAACATTGGTACCCCCATTATACCCATACGATTCAACATCACCATATCCATATACAATGGCAGAAAAGCTGGTATCGGCTGTAACCTGGTGAATCGGATTGGTAGCAGAAGAGTTGGTCAAATCTTCCTGTAAATACGAATAATTACTATTGGGAATATCTACAAAAGTTCCTGCCGGTGGTGACTTATCAATCTTAACGCTGCTCTTAAATGTTTTATTGACGATAATATTGACAAAATGTAATACAACATTGGTTTGTCCGGCCGGCACAAAATTCTTATGCGCCGAAAAGAAGGTTATGTTCTGCAATGTCTGTTCTACCGGACTTAAAATCACCATTTCCGGATCTGCAAAGCATTTGGTATTGGTACCTCCGGTAAAACATCCGGAAGTGCAGGTTTCTGAGGTAATGTATTGCGCAACAGAGATAGGATCTGATCCGGTTATAATGATTGGATTTGCCGTTTTATAGGTATAATATTTGCCTGATTTATTATAATAGACTGCATTTAAGGTATCTAAAGTTGTCGTAATTCCGTTTTCCTGGATTTGGATTTTTGTGGTGCTTTGCTGAACCAGGATGCGGAAAATATCCCCATTTAAACGGTTAATAAAAGGCGCAGTCACAAAGGTTTTTCCCCAGGAGCGGGTTGGAAATAGTTGCTGGTAAAGATTATCCCCGCCGCTGGCCCCTGAACAATCAAAGGAACTCCAGGTAGTGGCAGAATATACCGCCACAGGTTTACATCCGCTTGCACCTGCTCCCGCTTTTGATATAATGGTAGTACCTGATAAATCTCCCAGATTAACACTTTGAAACTGATAAACATCCCCTGCATTTGCCAGGGTTACTTCAAAATAGGTTTTTGCCGGTCTTCCATTTCTTCCCGCAGCAGTTGGGGTTATGCCTACAATGGTATTTGGGGAAGTTGCCACAACAGTTATTTCACCCACACCACCTAATGTTCCACCACTGCTGGCTCCCTGAGTGGCTGTAGATGCCATGCTCGGGGCAATATATGAGCTTCCTAAAACCGGGGTTGGCAATACTAATGTTGCACCGCTTCTAGCAGATTTGATGATATGAGAATAGACTACAGAAGGATCCTGCATGGTAATTTTAATGGCCGAATTGGATTTAACCCCATCGGCC
>CAIWKU010000543.1 GCA_903913355.1 uncultured Bacteroidota bacterium
GGAAAAATACTTTATTTCTGATAGTGTGATGAAAAATGTGTCAATGGAATTGGGGTTAACAAATGGAGCAGAAAATATAGCTTCTCCCTTTCAACAGAGTGCGAAAACTTATTATTATTTTTTCTTTTCCGGGCCTGCCACGGATGCCGGATCGCCTGAAAGTAAAACAATTAAGTATTCTGAAATCCATGAGATTACTTGTACCCCATCAGAATTATCCAAAATGGCGCAACCTATTTTTAAACGAATAAAGGAGGAATGTGAAAATGAGGCGGGTTGTTCAAGAGATTTTAATTACTATGAAACATCCGAAAGTGCAAAATCAGCATTGGCAAGATGGTTAAAACCTTATGTTGGGAGCCCTTCTTTTGTTATCAAAAAAATTGCTTTTTAAGGCGCAAAACCTTCTTTTTCAGCAAATTGAATCCAATTGGGTGCCTGGTACAAGAATGGTACAGGCACTTCTTTGCTAACCCTCTGTTATAACTGAAATAAAGTAGTTTACCTCTCAAAAATTGCATGAACTTTGTAATAGAAAAGTAAAATGAACATCTTTAAATTTTAAGTTTATGTCAATACAAATATTTGTTACCGGAGGCACTTTTGATAAAGAGTATAATTTAATCACTGGACAATTATATTTTAACCAAACCCATCTGCAAGAACTGCTTGATTTGGGTAGGAGCCAGCTGGATTGTGCTATCACTACCTTATTGATGATGGATAGTCTGGATATGACACATGAAAATCGAGAATTCATTGCCATGCATTGTCATCATTCTGCCCGCAATAAAATTTTGATCACGCATGGAACGGATACCATGACAGAAACCGCCAAAGTGTTGGCAGAACAGGTGAAGGATAAAACAATTGTAATCACCGGCGCCATGATTCCTATCAAATTTGGTAGTTCTGATGGGTTATTCAATATTGGCAGTGCGCTTGCATTTGTACAAACTTTGCCACATGGGGTATATATAGCCATGAATGGTCAATGTTTTCCATGGGATAAAGTGCGTAAGAATAAGGAAACAGGTTTTTTTGAAGCGATTGAGTGAGCTTTTTAAAAAATCTTAAGTAAGACTGTAGTGCATGCTTAAACGAAATCGAGCTTGCTTTCATCTAATCTTGTATTCGCAATACAAGTTTGCGCCAGTATGTTGAATTTACCTATTTTTGAGGATTCACTCCCCACTTAATAAAGTAATACAGAATGAAACGCCTGGTTAAGTTTAGTAAGGATTTTTTGTTATTTTTCCCCGCCACCTTAATTTTCTATCCCTTTTCCAGAATATTTAGTTTTCTATCCTACTTTAATCAATTGGTTGTATGGATCCGGGATAATAAACATAAATTCCTTTCCAACGATTACTATTCTCCAAAGCGGGACTATTCGAAACGATATGATCTGTATCAATTTGTTATCGATCATAATCAATTAGCTGATAAAGAAATTACGTATTTAGAATTCGGGGTTGCAGAAGGGGCTTCTTTTAACTGGTGGTTAGGACATAATCATAACACCAATTCACATTTTTCCGGGTTTGATACATTTGAAGGTCTTCCCGAAAAATGGGGTAGTTTTTATCAAAAAGGGGATATGCATTTTGCCATGCCATCCCTCGAGGATGCCAGAGGGCGCTATATAAAGGGATTGTTCCAGGATACATTGCCAAAATTTGTTGCTGCCAATAAGGAGCTTCTACACACCCAACGGACAAAACTCATTTTAATGGATGCAGACCTCTATTCGGCAACTATTTTTACATTGAGTCAGTTATACCCTTATCTACAAAAAGGCGATATCATTATGTTTGATGAGTTTTCGGTAGCAATGCATGAGTTTAAAGCTTACCAGGAATTTGTTGGAAATTTTTATATCAAATTGAAGCCTTTGGCCGCAGTGAATAATTTTTACCAGGTAGCTTTTCAGGTTGAATAATAAGTTTTTAGGATTCTCCTCCGAAGTATTTTAATAAAAAGCCCCACATTTCTGTGAGGCTTTGTGATCCCGCTGGGACTCGGACCCAGGACCCATACATTAAAAGTGTATTGCTCTACCAACTGAGCTACGGAATCTTACCCTTATAAAAAAGGCAGCTTTTTGGTCTGCCCTTATTCTTTTGGGAGTGCAAAAATAGGTGAAATAGAAAACCAGCCAAATTTTTATAATACTATTTTCTTGCATTTACCCACAATGATGTCAATAACTGATGTCTTAACTACCTATTTTTGCTTTACTAACACATATCAGATATGTCAATATTTCGCAATAAAGTGGTGGTAATCACCGGAGGATCCGAAGGAATAGGTAAGGCATTGGTTGATGCATTCCTTGAATTAGGGGCCAAAGTAGCTACCTGTGGGCGCAATTATGATAAATTATATCATTTACAATCCATCCATCCAGGGCGTCCGTTATTAATTCAAACTGCTGATGTTAGCAAAGAACAGGATTGCAGCCATTTTATCGATACGGTGATACAATCTTTTGGTACCATTGATATATTGATCAATAATGCGGGTATTTCTATGCGTTCTTTGGTGGCAGATGTTTCACTGGATGCCATTAAAACAGTAATGGATATCAATTTCTGGGGTACGGTATGTTGTACCAAATTCGCATTACCTTATGTAATACAAAATAAAGGAACCATCGTTGGGGTATCTTCTGTAGCCGGTTACCGGGGTTTACCCGGACGAAGCGGGTATTCTGCTTCCAAATTTGCAGTGAATGGCTGGTTAGAGTCGTTACGGACAGAATTATTGGAAAGCGGAACCAATATAATGTGGGTTTGTCCTGGTTTTACTTCCTCCAATATCCGTAATGTGGCTTTAAATCAAAAAGGAGAGGCGCAGGGAGAATCCAAAATGGATGAAGTTAGTTTAATGAGTTCTGCAGAATGTGCCAATCATATTATAGAAGCTATAGCAAAAAGGAAACGTACATTGGTGTTAACAGCCACGGGTAAACAGGCCGTATTCATGAACCGGTTTTTTCCTTCATGGGCAGATAAATTGGTAAGGAAATTTTACTTCAAAAACGGCGAACTGGTGAAATAACCAGTCACTTTAAACGTTTTACTTTCAACATGCCCATTCTCACCCTAACTACTGATATAGGCCAAAGGGATTACCTGGTTGGCGCCATTAAGGGTCAGTTACTTAGTCATTTTCCGGGGTTGAGTATTGTGGATATCACACATTATCTTTCTCAAACCAATTTTCCACAAGCAGCCTATACCTGCAATAATGCTTTCAGGTACTATCCGCCGAATACCATCCATTTAATTATTGTGAATCTATTTGAATCGCCAGTTAAGCACTTATTACTGGCAAAATATAATGAACAGTTCATTATATGCCCGGATAATGGGATTTTGACCATGATAACAGGACAAAAACCAAAGCAAATCGTGGCCATCCCATTTACAGGTCAGCAAACCCTGTTAGAAATGACACAATTAGTAGCCGAAAAAGTGGCCGTTTTGGAACATAACAGAGACCTGAGTGCTATTGGTCCGGTATTAGATCAAATAGAAGAGAAATACCCTTTGCGTGCCACATTGGGGCCTGATTGGATGGAAGGACAAATCCTCTTCATTGACAATTTCGAAAATGTGGTAATCAATATCACATTAAAAGAATTTACCGAACATCGAAAAGGCAGAAAATTCAAAATCGTTTTCAAAAGAAATGAAATCATAGATGTAATCAGTACCAATTATACCTCTGTTACAGAAACCGAAAAACTGGCATGGTTCAACTCGGCAGGGTATCTAGAAATTTCGTTGCGTAATGGCAATATTGCCGGCCTCTTTGGCCTTCAGGGTTTTAACGAGCAAATGCAACAAGCCGGCTCCACCACAGAAAACAAATGGTTCTACCAAACCGTCCGAATTTTCTTCGAATAACCCTATACATAATACAACCTGTAACTCCAAACACATCATCTGTAGCCACCCTCCCCAATAACTGTATTTTTCCATTTGCCCAATAGCCAGTATTTTTGCATCCGCAACTAAAATTGCCCATCATTTCAAATCAATCAAATACTATGGCATACGACGTAATTGTTTTAGGTAGTGGACCGGGCGGTTATCCGGCGGCTATTCGGGCTTCTCAGTTAGGCTTTAAAGTAGCTATTGTTGAAAAAGAAAGCCTGGGTGGTGTTTGCCTGAACTGGGGATGTATTCCTACCAAAGCATTACTGAAAACCGCACAGGTTTTCGATTATATGAAGCATAGCACCAGTTATGGAATCAACACCTCGGGCGTGGAAGCCGATTTTGGCTCTGTGATCAAAAGAAGTCGCGGTGTGGCAGATAAAATGAGCAAGGGGGTAACTTTTCTCATGAAAAAGAATAAGATAGATGTGATCATGGGATATGGGAAAATCAAAGCAAAAGGGCAACTGGAAGTAACAGCTTCTGATGGAAGCAAACAGGTGGTAGAAGCTAAATATATCGTTATTGCCACGGGTGGAAGATCCAAAGAATTGCCAAACCTAAAGCAGGATGGCAAAAAAGTAATCGGATATCGCGAAGCAATGAGTTTGCCTGTGCAACCTAAAAGCATGATTGTTGTAGGAAGTGGGGCAATAGGTATTGAATTTGCCTATTTCTATAATAGTCTGGGCACCAAAATAACTGTAGTAGAATTTCTTCCAAGAATTGTACCGGTAGAAGATGAGGAAATCTCTAAAGAACTCGAAAAGCAATATAAAAAGCAAGGCATTGATATTATGACCAACGCCTCTGTTGAAACTGTGGATACGAGTGGAACGGGTGTGAAAGCGCAGGTGAAAAAGCAGGATGGAAGCATTATTACCCTTGAGGCAGATATTGTATTAAGTGCGGTGGGGGTAGTTGCAAATATTGAAAATATCGGGTTAGAAGAAAATGGTATCAAAACCGAAAAAGGGAAAATTGTTGTAGATAAATACCAGCAAACTTCTGTCCCCGGTATTTATGCCATAGGCGATTGTTCACCAGGTCAGGCCCTAGCACACGTAGCATCCAAAGAAGGGATCAATGCAGCAGAGCATATGGGCTATAACGAGAAGAAATATGCACATTTGCCTGAACCTCTGGATTATAATAATATACCAGGATGTACCTACTGCAGTCCGGAAATTGCCAGTGTGGGTTATACAGAGAAAGCTGCCAAAGATGCCGGCTATGAACTAAAAATAGGTAAGTTTCCATTTATGGCAAGTGGTAAAGCCAGTGCAGCCGGTGCTACGGAAGGGTTTGTAAAAGTGATTTATGATGCCAAATACGGTGAATTACTGGGATGTCATATGATTGGGATGAATGTTACCGAAATCATTGCAGAAGCCGTAGTAGCCCGCAAACTCGAAACTACCGCCCATGAAATCCTTAACGCTGTTCACCCTCACCCAACCATGAGTGAAGGCCTGAAAGAAGCAACCGCTGCGGCTTATGGGGAGGCGATTGATATTTAATTTGAAAATTTGAGAATTTGAAAATTTGAAAATGATTTTGATAGCCTAAATGTTTCATGTAACTACATTAAAAAAAACTACCAATGGTAGTTTTTTTTATTCCCCCTAAAATATAAGACTGGATTAATTGATGATTAAAAAA
>CAIWKU010000544.1 GCA_903913355.1 uncultured Bacteroidota bacterium
GGATTGTTGTAGTTGAACGGATAGGTTATTGCCTACCAGGAAAAAATTTTTAGAAAAGAATTTTTTCATTTTGTGAAGGGGTACCTGGAATTTGGTTAATTCATATTTCCGGATCAGGTAAATGCATAAGAAAAAATTGCTGGTCAGGGTAACTACCCCCAGGTAAAAATTTACCCATACACTTTGCTCTTTTGAGGTAATGATTACTACAATTAATAAGGCGGATACAATTTTGGAAAATAGGTTAATCAGGTTATACAATAATAATTTTTCTATTCCTACAAAAAAGAAGAACGGACTAATGGTTTCGGAAACTATGATGGTGAGTGCAAAGGGAAAATACTTTGCGTTAGGGAACTGCAGTTGATAGACGATAACCAGTATCAAAACGGATACTGCCAGCAATACTATACGGGCATAGAAAATAGTATAAAAGGTTTCGGATAGTTGCGGTTGATTGGATTTATGTATGGCCACTTCTTTGATACCTGATTGGTTTGTGCCATAATTAATAAAGAGGGCGTTTAACATGGCATAGGTATTGGCTACCATAATTAACCCGAATTCTGTTAAGCCTGTTACCCCGATGATAAGACGGAATAAGATTAATTGGATGACTGCGTTGGATACCTGTATTGAGCCCAGGTTAATAAAATTGGATAGAAAACCAAGATGTCGTTTTATGAATTGGAGGTATCTTTTGTTTTCTGTTATCATCATTTAGAATATATGCTTAGCCAATGGCTGCTAAAATAACTTAATCTGGGTATACTTCTTATATCTTCCACTTTGCGGTTCCCCGCCTGCCGACTATGCCGTTAAGGCTAGGACAAGCAAAGAACGCCCGCCTGAACGGCATAGTCGGGCAGGCAGAGGGATTAGTTATGGGTATTTGATGGCGGAGACTGTGATATTGTCTAGTGACCAGCTTTTGGAGCAAAAATCTCCAAAAGGGTGTAGATCATCATTACAGGATATAACAACTGTGTTTCCGTAGTGGGAAGTGGTTTGTTCAATTCGGTACATGGATGTGCCATCTGCTCTACCTGATAAGGAACAAAAGCCGGGTAAACTGGGGCTCCAGGCATTGGCTCTGGGTGGATTGGGAAAGCTTCCGGTATAATTAGCGGGGTAAGATTGACGGTAATTGGTATTGGAGAAGGTGGTTTGGATAAAAGGGTTATTATCTATTGCCATTGACCAAACATCCGGTATGGTATTGCCGGGTGCCAAATAATCTCCCACCCATCCATCATGAATCAATAAATCAAACTGTACTTTAATGGCATTATGATCTGGCAGGTTATTTATTGTTAATACAACGCGGTCATTATTGAATCGGGCAGATACTTTGCTGCCATTAAATTCTATTGGGTTTACGCCTACTACCAGGCCATTATAGTTATATACCTGTATCCCATTCATACTATTATTCTCAAAATCGTTGGAATAAACGACCTTAGATACAGGGATATTTTTAAAGCAGGCAGACAGGGAAAATACCATTCCTGCGCAAATAAGGAGTATATAGGCTTGTGAAGAACGCTTTTGTTTCATAAAACCAGTTTGCCAGTCACAGTATTCATGTTGTAACCATGTCAAAAATAAGCCAGGGGCCAGTGAGAACCATAAATATCTTTTTCTCATGATATGTGGCCCCAAACATTTTATCGACTCTGTAACATCGCTGAACGCCACATTTCTTACATTTGCCGATATGGCTCAACCAAAGAATTCTGTCAAAATCATCAACCTGTCAACCAATCCACTCCCTGCGTATGCAACAGATGGTTCATCCGGTATGGATATCAGGGCCCAGTTAGAGACACCCATAATGCTGCAACCCATGGAGCGTTTTTTGATTCCTACCGGCTTATTTGTTGAATTACCCGAAGATTTCGAAATACAGGTTCGTCCAAGGAGTGGTTTGGCGATCAAGCAGGGGATTACCTGTTTAAACACTCCGGGAACCATTGATGCAGATTATCGGGGTGAGATAAAAGTGATTTTAATTAATCTGTCGAATGAGGTGCAAACCATTCAGCATGGGGATCGTATTGCACAAATGGTATTTCAGAAAGTGGAGAAAATAAGCTGGCAACCGGTTACCGATATTAATGAAACAGAGAGAGGTGCGGGGGGGTTTGGGCATACGGGTAAATAGTTTAATTCTTTCTTAGCGTTAGTGATATTGTTTTAGAATAATACCATTAAAAGCGGTATCGCAAAGAACACGATGAACCGCAATGATCGCAAAGGGTGAGTGTAAAAATGTGGCATAAACTGAGTGGCATGGATTTTTCAAATGCACAACAACTTATTATGAAGTATTCTTTTCTTGTTTTTATCTTATTGTTATCTGCAATGTCATTAATTCAAGAGCTGCTGGGTCTTCCCAATCCAAAATATTACTGCAGACC
>CAIWKU010000545.1 GCA_903913355.1 uncultured Bacteroidota bacterium
ATTGTCGGGCTGTATAAAATTCGAGGTGCCCTCCGGGAAACCATTTATTGATTAGTATCGGGGAATGCGGCTTCATTAATCTATTTTCGCTATCGCTTTTCACCAATACAGCAAAATTTTCACTAAACTTTTTCCATCCGCTTATATCTAGTGTTGGGCAATATTCCCCATAATTCTCTTTCTCATGACTGCCAAAATTAACTGGCGAGAGATTTACCAATCCAATTCCCACTATTAAAACAATGATTAATAATGACGCTGCTACTTTAATAAAAACAGGTATAACCCGCACTGAAAATTTTTCCAAATACACTGCAGCCAAAAAAAACAAGGGGATATACGCCGGTCCGCTCCAATGCGGCAAAGTGGGGTTAAACAAAGAAATACCCCAGAATAAAATAATCATGGGCAGGCTCATGCAAAAAATCCAGGTAGCTATATCTTTTCGATTGAATTGAAACTGCTTGCGTAACCAGGCCATTAATGATAAGAATACCAGACTAAAAATAACCGGATTCTGGTATCCAAATTCTCCAATAATCTCCCGCCATAGCATATCCCATTGAATAGTCGTGTGCGTAACCCGGTCTGAATGGTATCTGTAAGTAATAAAATCATTTATCACATTCCAATAAACGATGGGAAGTATACATAACAAAGTGATCAGCACCGATACATATAAGCGCCAGTTCAAAAGCCATTTACCGTTGGTAAGAATAATAAACAATCCAAATCCTGCCCATAAATACAAAGCATGTATTTTGCATAAGGTAGCAAGACCAATTAACAAACCCATTAGCAACCACAAACCTGTATTTTTATCTTCTTTATTCATCACTAATCGTGACATCAGGTATAAAGTGCCTGTCCAGAAAGGCATTTGAGGAGAATCAGGAAGTATAAAGAAGCCCGCAATGAATCCGGTATACACTGAGCAGTTATAAATTAAAGCCGCATACCATCCTGTTCTTTCGTTGGCAATTAATTTACCTGTTTGAAAAATGATCCAAGTAGAAATAGCGGCACACACCATACTACCCAATCGAAGTGTAATATCGTTTGCCCAGAGAAGATTACAGGTAAATAGCCTGATTAACCAACCTACCATAGGCGGGTGATCAAAATGACTCCAGTCAGGCTGAATTGCATAGGTCCAGTAGTAAACTTCATCATTTCCCAATTCCAGTAAGGAAGCAGAAATCAGTTTTGCAATGGAGCAAATGATGATCAGCCAGCCAATTTTTTTTCTGAAATCTGTGGTTGGAGCTATTGCAGATGGAGGCATTTTCAAATTGCTTATTTATGATCGATCAACCAACGGATAGCGAG
This sequence comes from uncultured Bacteroidota bacterium, assembly GCA_903913355.1. Taxonomy (GTDB): domain Bacteria; phylum Bacteroidota; class Bacteroidia; order Chitinophagales; family Chitinophagaceae; genus Sediminibacterium. The sequence goes on from CAIWKU010000545.1 coordinate 1,330, forward strand.
TTCATATCCTTTGAGTCCCAGCCCAAAAATACTTCCTGCTGATTTCCCGGAAACATGGGATAGTTTTCTGAAATCTTCTCTGGCATGTACATTACTGATATGGACTTCTATCACAGGGGTTTTGATTGCTGCAATCGCATCACCAATGGCAACAGATGTGTGGGTATATCCTGCGGGATTCAAAACAATGCCATCGAAGGAATAGCCCACCCTTTGTAACTCATTGATCAATTCCCCTTCCAAATTGCTTTGATAATAATGAAATTCAACAGATGGAAATAATACTTTAACCTCATCAAGGTATTTTTCGAATGGCTGGTTTCCGTAAATATCTGTTTCCCGCTTACCCAGCAGGTTCAGATTAGGTCCATTGATGATAGCAATTTTCATAATTCGAAAGTACGGAAAAATGGTAAGGTTGGCTGCTGGCTATTGGCTATCGGCCTTTTATGAAAGATACTCCATATTTCACTTCGTTTAAACCCAATCCAGCCAACTGCCAATGGCTAATAGCTAATGGCTGGCTGATAAGTTAACAACTCTCCTAGCCTCTCATCATCGCTACAAAATCATCAAACAAGTATCGACTATCGTGTGGTCCGGGTGTACTTTCCGGATGGTATTGTACACTGAATGCGGGCCTGTCTTTTAATCGAATACCTTCTATAGAATCATCA
>CAIWKU010000546.1 GCA_903913355.1 uncultured Bacteroidota bacterium
CAATACTATCCCGCTTAATCAATCGGGCTATTTCCACATTCTTATATGCTGCATCCGTAAAACCACCGGCTTGTACAATCAGGTCTTTCAGACTAAGCTTGTCTACATAATCATAATCACCCGGGATTCGAATTTCACCCTGTATGGTTACCTTAAAAGAATCACGCAAATCCTGAATTGAACTGATCAACACTTCATCTTCTCTTTTTAACAATGGGTTATTCTCAGCATCTCCTTGTAAAGCTTTTCTGATATCGAAGGCTAGCAGGGAACGTGTAAGATCATCTTCCAATCGCAGAATCTGCCCCCTGCCGGTAAATGCATCTTCTTTTAAACCATCTGCTTTGCGTATCAGATCGGCTACATGCAGGTTTGCAGATAGTTCATATATATCCGGCCGATAAACAGCACCAGTAATTTTAACCCTGTTCCGGTAACGGTTCAAAATTTTAGATGCCACAAACACATCTCCCGTATTAGGTGTATATGCCGTATAATCTGTAGACAAAAGATCATGCAGCTTTCTTTCTGTATCATTTCGCTGTAACACTTTTATCGAAGCTGTATACGCTGTATCCGTAAACCCGGAAGCATCAGACAGGATATCTGCAAAATGTTCCCCCGGTAATACTTCATATATGCCCTGTCTTTTCACTTGTCCCTGCAACTCTACCCTGGTTTTATACGGAGGTATGCGAATCACATCATTATCTTTCAGTCCAACATTATGTGTCTGATCTCCATGCAATAAAAATTTATACAGATCAATGGTATCAATCACTTTATTGTTCCGAATCAATTCAATCTCACGAAAACTTCCAAACTCGGTAGGGCCTCCTGCCACATACAAAGCATGAAATACAGTGGCCAGAGAAGAAATGGTTTTATTACCGGGAAGATTGCTACCCACTACGGTTATTTTAATACTCCTGATCTTACTCAGGGTAACCGATAATTTGGAGCCCCCTGTTTTTAAATAGGGATACACAGTATTACCCAGCAATGTTTTCAGTTTCTGTGTGGCCGCTTCAATCGTTAACCCCGCCACTTTAACCTGCCCCACACTGGGTATCGAAATAGCACCCTCTGCGGAAACCAATAAATCACCATCATATTGCTGAACTCCATACACCAATACCTGTATCTGGTCATCCGGCCCCAATACATAGTTCAGGGGTGTAGCTAGTTTCAAATTGGGTTCAAAACTCGGCGCGATTTTACTATTGTATAATTCCGATCCAAAAATCAAAGGATTGATAAAGGGCTTAGCTTTTTTATCTAAACCTCCCATATCCAAAGAATCCGTACTGTTATTTTGCCGCAAATCATTTACCTTATCTGTATTGGTAACAGATTTGAGTTTATTTACTCCATTCCCATTTTTATTCAAAGCGGTAATCCGATCCTTTAATTTGGCAAACTCAGCAGCACTCATACCCTTACTCAAAGCAAGCGATTGTGCCTGATCAATCGTCATACCGGAACTGGCAAGCTGTGCCTGCAACTTAGCAATATCAGCATCCGTTAATTGGTCAACCTGAACCTGGCTAAGGTCTTTCCCTTTCAGCAAATCTTGTGCATGAACTTGTTGAAAACCAATCAACAAAAATCCCAGCACAAACAATACTTTACAAATTCTGGAATAGAACATATAATAAAAATAAAATGATAACAATAGATGGCTTCGCCAATCTCAGTCACAGACTAAGTATAACGCTTCAAAAATACAATAAATAAAATAGAGTAAAAAGCGATTGCCCTAAAGGCAATAATTTGATAACAGGTTGACTATCAATAAAATAAAAACTGAATGGGGGGATAATTTCAGCTTTTTTTAAAGACAGGCAAATATAGGGGTGTCGGGCCTAATAAAAAAGTTCCGAAAAAACATTCTCAGCGCTTTGCTTTGCGTTCATTGCGTGTTCTCTGCGTCCTTTGCGTTCCTGCTTTTAAAGGTTACCATTAGAAGCGGTATCGCAAAGGACGCAGAGAACACGCAATGAACGCAAAGTGGGGTTAGGTATAAATACCTAAAAAATTGTCGTAAATACGCTATAATATTATTTATTATTAGAATATTTTAGAGCAACTAACCAATCCTAACTATGAACCCAATATTAAAAAGGCTCCAGGATGCTATTTACAACCAGTTAGATCCATTAGTAGCAGCATCCACTAAAAAACTGCCTCCCTTTCCAACAAAACACAGTTCCCAATCCTTCCAGCAACAATTCATGGATGAGTACCAAACACTCACCTGCAAGAATACACAGGCTACCTACATAGAAAATACCCAGCTAATCTGTGTCCATTTACTCGATAAAATTCAGACCCATCGTAGCCAGATAGCAACCATGGAATTACCCGGCCAAAAGAAAAATAAACGTGTCACTCAATACTCCTTACTTGAAAATACACTTATAGCGTACATAGAATTTATACTAGATCTATTCCCGCACTATAGTAACCAACTCCAAAAAATTCCAGCCATCTATAGGGAGCAACTTCACCAGCAATTAGTAATGTTTATACAAAACAACAAGAACAGTGCATTACTCTCAATAGTAGTATCCGCATTTCACCAAAAATACCATGACAACGAGACCCTAAACTATATCGACTACCAATATTGGAAAAAGCTTATACAAAAGCTGGAACAAATTCACGAAAACCCAAACCAGGTCACTGAAACAGATATCATGTATTTATTAATCCGGTATAATTTCAATGACGAAGGTTTTCACGAATACCTAATGCAATATTTCGAAGCCCAAAACGGCATCATTGAATCTGATAGACACCATGATCCCCTGGAAAAATGGACCATGCTCCTGAAAAAAATCCTTCTGCTGCAGGAACAAAAAGGAATGGCCCTAAACCCGGGTATGGCACGATGTAAAAAGACCATACTCCAATGCATACGCTACGAAATCAAATTTAATAACCAGCTTTCCCAAAATAAAAAAAGCATGGCTACAATTGATAAACCTGAAAATGAAGCGCCTATCCTCTTTAATTTATCCGTTTCCCAGTTAGGTATCTTATTTCGGGCCATGGTAAAAACAGATATGATAGACACAAAGGTAAATGTGACGAACCTCACAGAAAAGATATCCGGCATTGCCAGAACGGCGTATAAAGAAGATCTTTCCCCAAATAAACTCTCGCAAGCCTATTATGCTTATAAGCCCGCAGCAATAGAAATCGTAAAAACAAGGCTACTCAATTTGGTGCGCTGGCTACAAAATTGTCGGCCAACCGATTGCCTTAAGGCAGTGTTTCTTGAACAATTTATTGATATGGTTACCGTATTGCCATAGTGATCTTAAAGTGATGGTATAGTGATGCTACCTTGATGGTACAGATGTAGAACAGTGATCCTAAGGTGATAGTAAGGTGATGGTAACGTGATGTGAGGGTGATCTGATAGTAACCTTTAAAAGCGGTAACGCAGAGTACACAATGGACACGCTAAGAACGCAAAGAATTCGGTTTTCCTTTGCGTTCTTGGCGGTTCTCCGCGTTCTTTGCGCTCCCGCTTCTAAAGGCTCCCAAAAGAATCTCCCAACACCAAAACTTTGAAAATCAAACACTTACCCCTGGTAGTACTACCCCTACTACCCCTTCGCATCCCTCCCCACTCTAATTTTACCCTCGTTAACAACCACTAGTGGCCCGTCTGCAGCGGGAAAAAACTTAACAAGATTTTTAAACCTTAAAAACAAAACAATGGCAAAACAATACGGCAACGCCCCCTTAGGCGGAACCATTCTAAACACCACCTATGCCCGAACCCGCAACGGTTATGTAGCCAAGGAAAGAACCCGCCTGAATAAGGCAATGATGGATGCGAACCCGGCTTTTCAGGCATTACGAGACCAGAGCCAAGAATTTACCCGGGCAACAAGGGCTACCAAACTGGTCAACTTCAGTTTTTCTGAAATCTTGAAACATGCGAAAGACAAGCGCATGAGTACAAGACTAACTTCTCTGTTCAACAAAGTAGTAAAGATGGACCAGATCAATCCACGCGGAAAACGCAATGTATTGGATGGAGAACTGGAACTCTTAACCGGTTTTGAGTTCAACGAGCAGGTAAGCTTAAGTAATACGCTTGCAAAAACACCAGAGATCGGCATAGACAGGGCCACGGGAGAAATCAAGCTGGCGCTGGAATCATTTGTGCCTGCAACCGGATTAACCTTTCCGCCCATGTCCACGCATTTTAAAATAAGCCTGGCAGCGGGATTACTCGATTTCGAGAAAGATGAAAAAGAGTCAAAGACAGCGGAGAGTGATTACCTGGAAATCAGCAGAGAACCAATACCGGCTACCAACATAACCCTAAACCTCAGTCCAGACAGCGATTTACCGCTACTGGTAGTTTGCAAAATAAGTTTTGTAAATGAGGTAAACGGAATCAAGGAAGTAGCAGGTTGGGGAAGTTTTACTGCCTGCAAACTGGTAAAAGTAGATACAGGAGTATAGTATGCAGATAGTCATTAAAAGGGACTATCACACAAAGGGAACCAACGGAGTCCTCACCATCATTGGTGAGGGCCCGCCCCTTTGCCATACCATCGAATTACCCTGGCGAAACAATGAGCCCAAACTATCCTGCATACCGGCAGGGGTATACACGGTAACCAAACGATATAGTCAAAAATTCAAATGGCACTTACATCTCCAGGATGTGCCGGGAAGGACTTATATATTGATCCATCCCGCCAATAATGCCGAGATAGAATTACAAGGCTGTATTGCCCCCGTTACCATCCTTACCTCCCCCGGAACAGGCCTCGCCTCCAAACCGGCATTTCAAAAGCTCATGGCCTGGGTAACCGATGCCCTGCAACGGAACGAAACCATATTTCTAACCATCACGCCCAAGCCCCCGGCCGAAAGCGTGAGCAAAATACCCAAATGAAAAAGATCATCCAAAGGGCGAATGCAAAAACCCCGCCCTTTTTCAAAACCCTGCGAAACATCGGGTTAACGGTAACGGCCCTGGCAACCACGGTACTCACAGCACCGATAATCCTGCCACC
>CAIWKU010000547.1 GCA_903913355.1 uncultured Bacteroidota bacterium
TCCGGTAACTGCCATGGTTTTAGATACTATCAAGTTTATTGACTGGCTAAAAGATGGGCATCCATTTGCTTCTCAGGTTCAGCACCATGCAAAAATCCTTTTTAAGGAAGAAGGGATTGTTTTAGGCGATTCCCCTGCAAACAATGTTGATGAACCAACACATAGCAATCAGATAGTCTATGTACAAGGGTTAAATAAAGTGGTAGAGTTTCTGGCAGGTGCCGATTTATTCAGGATACGCCATCAAAACAGGATAGCAGCCTTTATGCTTCATCAGGCTGTTGAACATGCATTGTTGACTATCTTAAAAATGACGATGGGAGTAAAGGTGAATACCCATAATCTGGATAAACTGATCCGGTATTGTTCGATGATTGGGTTTGAAGCAGCGGCAATCTTTCCAAGAAAGACCGAATCAGATCGGAGACTATTTCAGCTATTACAGAGAGCCTATATTGAATCAAGGTATGGGCAGGATTACAATATTAGCTATCCTGATTTGGTAGTATTATCCAATCGGGCTGCTGATTTACTGGAATTGGTAAAAAGCTACCAGCAGAGTATAAATAGGTTAGCGGTATCTAAAATGTAGAAAAATGTTCTAAAATTATATTTCGGGTAGTTCCTGACTGGCATATTCTAAAGTCGGGATTTATTCTCTGCTCCTGTGTCAGTCAGGAACTATCCGAAAGAGCCAAGCCATTCTTCAGCCTGGCTTTATTCAATCAATGATGGGCGCGGCAGCCTTATTCTAGTGCAGGGAATTCAGTATTTTACATGAATAGTTCTGTTTGAAAATAACATCTACCCAGATCAGTTTTTACTTCCCCTTTTCAATTCCCGCATTCGAGTACTATCTGCCCGCATTTTCTGTTGCAACTCCAAAACTGCCAGGTTATGGGCCTCTTCATTTTCAACCGCTTCCCTTGTTTTATCCGGTTCCAGGTCTACACTATCTGCAATATTGAGCATAATACCTGCCAGAAGGGGTTTGGCACTCAATCGCAATTTTCTCCACTTGGTATCGTTATTTCGGTACTGGGTTAATTGCTGCCCGGTTTGATACCAACCTATACCAAGCAGTATACAAATCAAAAATAGTGTCACAGTGGCTTTAAAAATCTTTGGGAAATGGTGCCGGTTAATCACCTCGTTGGACACGGGTCTGTCTAATAATATTGCATGAACACCCATCTTAGCCTCCAATTTCTTAATGGGTTCGGTGATTCGTTCTATCAAAAATTTCTGACTGGATTGTAGGCTTTTGAGTTCCCCGTTTATTTCATCGATTTGTTTAACATGGTTCCCAATAAATTGGTCATGCTTTTCAATTGAAAATTTACAATATTCAATCTCCTGGCTATCCTGTGTTCTTTCTTCGGATATTCTGTTTAATACTTTTTCAATAGTTTGTTGATCCATATAATTTGTTTTAACTGGTTATAAATGCAATGAACCGGGTTTGCGTTTTCGTTTCTTTTGTAATAATTCTTTTGGGGTAAAACTGTTTTCCTGCTCTGGTCGCAACAGTATGGCAAGCATATTTTCTGGATATATGTTACTGCCAGATGCCGGAATTGAGGGCAGTAATGATTTGTCTTTTGAGGTATTGGGCTTATTATCCTGACGCAATTGGGTATATAGTTGCCATCTTTTTCCCAATGATTGTCCCAGTATCTTTTCAACTGTAGCTAAGGAATAGCCAATATCACTCCCCTTTACTTTCATTTTTTTGTCATCCACAAAGCTGATCCCCCGGCTTTTGATAATGGTTATGCCAGACTGCATTAGTCGCCTTTTGAAATCCGTAAAATCAATTGACTGCAAAAGACAGTACCCGATATTTTCCCGTAGTCTTAGCTTTCGTGTATCCAGCCGGTTTGTTCTGCCCTGTTCCTTTCTTTGTTTTTTTGATAGGAATTTCTCCGGGCTTAACACCTGCTTTAGTCTATATTTTATTTCCAGATTCCGGCTAATAGAAGCTATTCGTTTATAGCTATTGGAATCACTAACACATGAGCCATCGAAGCCAATCCTGTTGGCTACAATATGGACGTGGGGATGGTGGGTATCCTTGTGATAAATACTGATCCACTGGTTTTGGACAAATCCAAACTCCTGGGCAAAATCCTGACTGAGTTGCCGGAGTTTTTCCGGGGTTAAGGTATCTTCCGGGTCAAAACTCAGGGTAACATGCATCACAGGTTGTGATAGTCGGGGACGTAATGAACGCAGATCATTAAACTGACGAATCAGTTCTTTAGTATTGCCAAAGCACTTATTATAGGAAAGTATTTCAGCCCTATTTTTATAAATCAACCCATCCTGTCGGCCCAACCGGAGCTTTTCTTCTTCCGATAGTTCCGATTTGTCTTCCAGACAATATCGGATACAGCCGCCAAAGGATTTGCCAATGGATATTTTACCGATCATATAAAATAGTTTCTGATCTGCTGGGTAAGCAGGTGTAATTGCTCACTTAATTCTTCCAGTTGGATTCTTCTATATGCTCCCAATTCCTCCCCGCTATTTCTTTTTTTGGCGATCTGGTTTAGGTTGGCAGCTATATGGTTGAGCATCCCATTTAGTACAAGTGCCTCCTTTGGATAGTCTTTTCTGTGCCGGATTATTTTGTGATCTAACCCGGTTTGGCGTAAATATTCTGATAGGCTAATCCCAAAATCCTTGCTTTTTTCCCTGAGTAATCTTTTTTCAAAAGCACTGCAATGAACGGTTATGGTTATGTTCCGTTTGATTTCTTTTGCTGGCCTGCCTCCTTTATTCTTTTTGACTTTTTCCATGACACTTACCTCTTTCACACTTGTTTTATAGCATTACCTCCATGAATCCCGCCCAAAGCGGGATGAATGGAGCCAGCGTTTCGGGAACCCCGAAACATAGCTGGCTCCTTCTAAATCCAAAAATGCCTTAGTGACAATCGCTAATTCTTGTATCAGAAAGAGAAATTGCGGGTGAAAAGAAAGCATTCTTTCATTAGCCATTAATTGTGCTACACCTACCTTTTGATTTAGCACCCTTACTCAATGTATCTAGCGCAAGGCTTCACTATTAAATACCCTGGGGTTATTCGCCCCGTATTTTCGGATATTGTCTTTTAAATCCATCCATAGGCGGATATTATAATCTGCTATTTCAAAGAGTTCGTCTGGGGTTAATTTGTGTGGATTGGATACCGGAAGAATGGATTTATCTTCCAGTTGTGGTTCCACAAAGGAAAATATATTGGGAGCATAGCCTTCTCCAATTTCCAAGCTTTTACCGATTGCCAGGCTGTTGCCAAACATTTTAATTTGCTTACCCGTGTTTAAATACAAGGATCTTCTTTTAAAATCTGCCATCTTTTAGTGTTTTTACGATTTTGAATTTTGATTAATGTTGAGGGTAAAAGGCTAATGACAATCATTTGCCATCAGTTGGGGGAAACAACTGCTGAATATCCTGCCACAGGAAATAAACCCTAGACCGAACTTTAAAAGGCTTGAGTTTACCATGTTTCACCCAATCATAAATAGTGGGTTTGGAAACATGGAACATGGTACAGACTTCGGCGATCTTGTAAAGTGGTTTGTAACTTAACCCCTGGGTTTCATAAAGGGGAATGGCTGGTTTGGTAGCCTGGGCGTGTGCAACTTCTTCCCGGATCATCTCCCGCATAGATTGCCAGAATTGATCCGGCTCATAGGGGAATAACATCGGGGTAGCCATGGCACCCTGTGTCACAGATTCTTTCATATTTTACTGATTTAGGCCTGTAAATTGGCCCAAAAGGAAGGCGGGGAAAAGCTAAGTATACTTAATCTTGAAAAGGGCTTGATTTTATGAAACCTTTCTGCAAAAAGTTATTTAAACCATTGGCTTGTTCAGGGAAAACTTAGACCAATTCACATCAACGACTATCCTACAATTAGCATTTTCTCCTTAAGCAACGTGTGCTTTTACCGATAGAAATCAGCAGTATTTGCCAATTTTAGTGGTAAATAATAAAAATATTATATTCATAATCAATCAGTTATATAATAATGCACAATATTATAATTTTAATAAAACATAATAACCTAATTTTAATAAAGCATAATAATATAACTTTAGTATAGCGCAATAATCTAATTCTATAAAATAACATGGCCACTCCAGCAAATAAACTAGCAGAAGCCCTTGAAGCACTTCAAACTCTTCAAGAACAGGGAGTCGTTGCGATTAAGAGCGATTCGCTTACTCGTATCGTGCGAGAAAGGCTCCTTAAAAATGGATTTATAAAAGAAGTCTATAAGGGCGTCTATATGATCAAGCCACCAGATGAGCAGCCGGGCGATAGTACCTCATGGTATCATTCCTTCTGGAAATTCGCCAGTCAGATATTAGAAGAAAAGTATCAAACCGATTGGTATATATCACCAGAGCAATCCCTATTGATTCATTCGGGCAACTGGACAGTTCCGACTCAATTGGTGATAAAGTCTCCAAAAGCAACTAATTTTTCAACGGAGCTTCCTTATAGCACTTCTTTGTTTCATATGGCCTCACCCTTACCCCTGAAAAATGAGATCATAGAAAAGGATGGTGTCAGGTTGCTCTCGCTTCCGGCATCTCTGATATATTCTTCACCTACTATATTTATTTCTAATCCAACCGATGTAAGAACCGCATTATCCATGATAAAAGATTCTTCGGAAGTATTGGGATTGTTATTAGATGGAGAACATACTGTTATCGCTGGGAGACTGGCCGGAGCATTCCGAAATATCGGTCAGGAAAAAATTGCTGATGACATCCTAAAATCGATGCAAAAAGCATCATTTAATTCACAAGAATTGGATCCATTCCAAGGGCCAACACCAATTATTTTAGCGCGTAAAGTTTCCTCTCCCTATAGCAATCGTTTAATGTTGATGTGGCAACAGATGCGTGACGTTGTTATCGGCCATTTTCCGGAAGATCCAGGCCAACCTGAAGATATAGAAGCGTATATGCGAAAAGTTGAAGAGATATATGTTACAGACGCATATCACTCCCTTTCCATCGAACGTTACCGGGTTACACCGGATTTAATTGAAAGAGTTCGCAGCGGTAATTGGAATGCTGAAGCTAACGAAGCAGACCGCAGGCAACGGGATGCAATGGCCGCAAAAGGGTATTGGGAAACCTTTAAATTGGTTGAACAAAGCATACGAAAAGTATTTTCCGGAGCAAATGCCGGAGATATTGCAGATAATGAACATGGAGATTGGTACCGGGAATTATTTGGACCAAGTGTAGCAGCGGGTATATTAAAAACATCCGATCTTGCTGGATATCGGAATGACCAGGTGTATATAAGTCAATCCAAACACATACCTCTGCCGAAAGAAGCAGTTCGCGATGCTATGCCTACTTTATTCCAGTTGATGGCAGAAGAGGGAATTGCATCCGTAAGAGCTGTTTTAGGGCATTTCATGTTTGTTTATATCCACCCCTATATGGATGGGAATGGCCGCATGGCTCGCTTTTTGATGAACCTGATGCTCGCTTCGGGTGGATTCCCTTGGACTGTTATACCTGTTCAAGAGAGGGATGCTTATATGAATGCACTGGAAATGGCAAGTGCTAATCAGGATATTGCTCCCTTTGCTTCATTTATGGGACATCTAGTGAATGAAGGGATGAAAGGAAGACCAGTGGCAAAAATCTAATTGAAAACCTATAGCCGTATTAAACCACGTTATGTACTAGCTTTTTGTTACTAAAAGTGGCAGCCTATTTTTCAAATTTATATAAATTAGGAAGCCCGGATATCGAATTTACTGTGTCTGATTATTGGGAGAGGGTCAATCCATTAACTATTGAATATAGCGAGAGAGGTGGTAAATGTTAGCTTTCAAAATATTTTCGCTACGGTATTTCTTTTCAACGGGGAAGTCATAAACTAGGTAAGTGCTTGGATGAGTTGAAGCAAAAATTGCAGAGCCGAGGCAATGTGGCCTGGTGCCCAGAGGACATATATAGACATCGTAATATTGCGTATATCTTTGGAATTCTGTACTAAGTAATTCATAAAGTTCAAAGGGACTTGCGGCCTCACATGGTTTTACGAAATCAAAACATTCGGCACCTTTTATTACCATGTAATTCATTTTGATCGCCGTAAGATTCCATCCTGGGACAAATGAGGGGAATCCGACAATTGGAATGATTTTTTTAGGTTTTATATTTTCGTAAATTGTTTGTAATCTCTGGCTGTCAAAACCCATAGGAGCAATAAGTAGTACATCTCTTGAACTTTTACATTTAATAAAACCAGGCACACCATTAGTACTCCCAACTATTCTATCGTACAAATCGAATTCCTCAGTTTCTCCAATAACTGAAAGGCTGCGTCTACGGTATTCGCAAGGTTCAGTATATGCTGCGAACAGCTTTGCCGGTTTGATTTCAGTTAATAGGAGTTTGATAAGTAAAAACAGAATACCTTGCTTTAAGGTTGTAATGTCGATGCATATTCGCGCATTTGCCA
>CAIWKU010000548.1 GCA_903913355.1 uncultured Bacteroidota bacterium
AATAAACAACTGAAACACCAAAGCCAATAACACTACCACTACTGCCCCCAACACATTCAGCCAGAGAAAGCCGAGACCGATAATATTATATTTATCCAGCAAAAAGAAAAGTACTACAATAGCTTCACCTATGATAGCAGCAATAAACACCGCATTGCCTGTCACTTTTTTGCAATAGAATGCCACTAAAAATATACCCAGTATCACTCCATAGAACAAAGAACCCAATACATTTACGGCTTCTATCAAACTGCCCATACCCGTTGCGAATTCTGCCGTGATAATTGAAAAAATACCCCATGCCAAAGTATAATACCTCGACACTTTATATTCCTGTTCGCACTGCAACTGGTTGGTATGATCATATTTTTTCCCTAAAAACCGTACATGAAAATCAATCATTGTGCAGGAGGCAAGTGAATTGAGCGCTGCTGCAATGGATCCCCAGGCAGCAAGAAAAATAATAGCGATCAATAAGCCCACTAGTCCTTTGGGTAAAAAGTCTACAACAAACCGAAGAAAGATATAATTGGTATCATTCGTATCATCCCCAGGTAAAGCTTTTTTAAGCACTGCTTTATACTGACCCTGCATTCCTGCCAGCTTTGCAGAACCTGCTTTCAGACTATCCTTATAATTTTCCTTGCTCTGCAGTATATATGTCTTGCTGAGTGCTTGTTGTTTTGCCTGCTGCGTGTTGAAATCCTTTTCTATTCTGGAAAGTGAATCCCTATAGGGTGTGTGCATGGCTTTCACAGCTACTGCATTATTAAAAAATACGGGTGAATTATTGAATTGATAAAAAGTAAAAAGCATGGCACCCAATAATAATATCAGGAACTGCATAGGTACTTTTACCAGGCCGTTCATTAATAAACCTATCCTGCTTTCTTTGTTTCCTTTTGCCGTAAGATAGCGCCCTACCTGCGACTGATCAGTACCAAAATAGGAAAGCGCCAGGAAGAACCCTCCAATCACTCCGCTGATCATATTATACTTATCCTTCCAATCAAATCCTTTTGCTGAAATACCGGTAGTAATCACATTTAATTTCCCGGAAGCGCCACTTACTTTTAATGCATCCATAAAACCAACCCCTTCCGGCAGGTAATGCACAATGCAATAACCGGCAACAAACATACCCACAAAAATAATTACCAGTTGCAGTTGTTGCGTATATGCCACCGCCTTGGCACCTCCACTAACCGTATACACAATCAGCAATCCGCCCATCACAATATTTGTCCAGAAAATATCCCAACCCAATAAAGAAGATAGAATAATAGATGGTGCATAAATACTGATGCCGGTAGATAACCCCCTCGACACCAAAAAGAGGAATGAAGTAAAGGTTCTTGTTTTAAGATCAAATCTTTGTTCTAAAAATTCATAGGCGGTAAACACTTTCACTTTATGAAAAAGCGGAACAAACGTAACACTCAGTATCACCATAGCGATAGGCAATCCAAAATAATATTGCACAAAACGCATTCCATCAGTGAATGCCTGTCCGGGTGCCGATAAAAAAGTAATGGCACTGGCCTGTGTACCCATGATACTCAACAATACAATATACCAGGGCATGCTTCTGCCACTCAAAAAATAACCTTCGAGATTTTTAGCCGTACGGCTTTTGTACAGTCCATACGCAATAATGGCTGTCAGTGTTATCACTAATACGATCCAATCCGGCCTGCTCATGCAAAATAATTAGTGAACCAGGTGAAAAAAATAATGAGTATTCCCAATACTACCAATACCAGTATATACCAGCGCCGCCAGTAAATACGTTCAGAAGTATCTTTTTGATGGGTCATGCAATTGTATTTAATTTCTGCAGCTATATGAACTCTTTATCTATCACGTCTGATCAATCCACCAGCTAATAATCCGAGTACTACACCAATAACCAGACCGGTTTTCACATTCTTTAAAAAATATCCTATAATCAGTCCTATAAACAGGATAACAATAATCCCTATTTTCCGTCTCGGGTGCATAGCATCATTTGGTTTTGGGTAAAGCGATCAGATTGGCCATAATGCGATAGGCCCCGGGAATACCCGCAGGTAATTCCCTGAATAATACCAGACTTACATACGCAATATTACCCTTACCGTATTTGGCAGTTACCAGGCTACCATTACTTTCTTTTTCGCCGGTATCATGCATCGAAAGCGGAGCCTCGAAATGACTATCGAGTTGTTCAGCCTGGTAGGTGCTTCTTTCCTGTATCCAGCCTTCAAAATCTTTTTCAGTAATCTTATTCGGGTAATTTAATACCGGATGTTCCGGAAGCAGGAAACTTACTTTGGCATCTTCTTCTGTTACCCTTGATCCTGAGTTAACAGAAAAAGGGTAAGGACCCACTTTTACTTTTTTCAATCCTACCTGGTTACTTTTCAGGTATTGAATAATCAGGTTACCCCCGTTGTTCACATACCTTGACAGGATCTCATTTTTATTAGTCAGGTATTCAAAAATATTATACGCACGGATTCCGGTAACGATCGCATCAAACTGTTTCAGGTTTTCATCGGTAATATCGGGTTCGCCCAATATTTTCACTTCATATCCTAACTGTTCCAATGCTGGAACTACTTTATCACCTGCTCCGGGTATATAACCAATCTTTTTCCCAACTGTTTTAATAGTAAGTCTGATCAGGTTGGTTTTGGCAGGAGGAAAATAAGTGATTGTAGGAATATGGTCATAGCTGATGATGCGGGTGCTCCCGGCAAAAACATCTTTATTGGAAGGTATCAGTCCCAATTCCTCTTTATAATTTGCCTCTTTTAATATAGGCGAATAAATCTGATTAGGTTCCAATGTTGCATCAATTGTTGAACCTGTGGTAATATTTTTATTTTTAAACCCTTTCAAGTCAGTAAAATTGAAGCTCCCTTCTTTAACGGCTGAATTATTTTTTATATGAACCCCCACCTTTATATCCGAACCATTCATTGATACATTATTCTCTTTAGTAAAATTCACTTCTATCTTTGGCAATACAGCAAGGGGCTGGTACAATTCTCCTTTAGCCGGATCAACTACTTTATATTGAACCGGTCTCTTAATAATAAAAGATTCACCTTCAATGCTAACATCATACTCAGTTAGAAAGGATGGATCATTCTCTGCTTTGCCAATCAATAACTGATCACGTACATCAAAGCTCCCTTCATTTTTAGGATATTCGAGCCAATAAGGTTGTGATATTTTTTTAGTATCACTGATATGCAGGGTTTTATTAATCTGCACATTCACATTAAATGCCAATGGTATATTCAGCGAACTATCAAAATTTTCCAGGTGAATGGATCGTAAAGAAGCATTTACATTTTTCCTTTTGTTTAGAAAAAAACTAACATTGAGCACATCACCCTGCACTACATTTTCCTGTGAAGTAGTGGCATCTGTAAACAAAGCGCTGCAGGCTTCTATTAATTGCTGTGTTTCTGCTAATTTTTTATCACGCCAGTTACCGGCAGGTAATTTTTTTATCGCGGTATATAATTTTACCAAGGCAGGAACAGATTTTTCCGGTTCCTCAAAACGATATTCTTTGACAATCTCATTCACCATTGCCTGTATCGGCTCACCGCCTTCAAGTCGTTTCCAGTCATATACTACACCATTCAGCAGATCATTTTTGGGCGCTTCCCCTCCTGTGGTTAGAAAATATTCAATAGAAGGCCCCCTTCTTCTGGGTCGGCCCTCACCCTGACTTTTATGCATGCTTCTGGCTTCTCCGCCAATTTCTCCATAGCTTTTCCCTAATAAAGGGTTATACCCGCTTACATCCAGTTTAAACTGATCATTAGAGGTTGTATTGGCTCCACCAAAATTGAATGTATTCCATACAATCCTTTTTGCCTGCCAGGGTTTTACACCATAGGCAAATTGTTCAGGAAATCTTTTGGGGTCCGCAGCTGCTGTATAGGCTTCATTGGCCAGAATAGAAGATGCGGAATGATGTCCATGTCCGGCCCTGGCATCACCCGGAAATCGGGCAATAATTACATCGGGTTGGTATTGTCTTATTACCCAAACCACATCACTTAATATTTTCTCCTTATCCCATATCCGTAAAGCTTCTTCCGGATTTTTACTAAAGCCAAACTCATAGGCCCGACTGAAAAACTGTTCAGCCCCATCCTGTCTCCTGGCAGCCAATAATTCCTGTGTACGTATCAGTCCCAGTTCAATCCCCTGTTCACTACCTATCAGGTTTTGTCCACCATCACCCCTTGTCAAACTCATGTAACCGGTACGATAAAGTTTTTCTTTGGCCAGGTAAGGTAAAAAGCCATTATTCTCATCATCTGGATGGGCTGCTATATACAATACACTTCCCAATACATTCAGCTTTTTTAGCTGCATATAAATTTCTGCACTATTATAGGTTACCGGTATCTGGGACCGGGTATAGATCGAAAAAAACTGTACGGATACAAATAACAGTAAGAGGGCTTTTTTGGAGATAGTCATATGCTGATACTTTGTTCTTATTACCGAAGATAGAGTATGTTACTTGATTGGATGAACCGTTGAACAAAAATTGGTTGGACAGATTAATTGTTTACTGGTCTTATTGCTAAATTGCCAGGGGAGCACCTGATTTGGGGCCCCACTGGCAATTTAAGTAGTATATTAATTAATTATTGACCAACCAGAAAAACGGCATTACTGAATAATAATTTGCCGTTTTCCCAGAAATTACGGAACAGGGGATCTTCTCCCAGGTAAACAACCGTTCCGCTACCCATATTCTGGACGCCAAATACGAGTCCATCTTTCAACTTGGGTTTTACTTTTACCCCGGTAAATCCGGCTATATACGCATCCTTTTTCATGACGCCCACATTCCATCCATCTTTTAAAAACTCAAATAAATCGGCATCTTTTTTCAGGGTAAAATAATAATTAGGGAATCCGAATGCCAATGGGTGGGTATTATCTAACTCCAGTTTAAAGATGGAGCCCGCTACTGATGAAGCCAGTGATTGCCCTTCCCTATCCGCATATTTCTTTAGACTTGCGTACTCGGATTTATCTTCCGATTTATCTTCTTTGGCTTTAATACCCCAATCTGCCGAAGCCAAACTATTTACTGCATTATCAATCGCAATAAGCTTTCCGCCACCTCGTACAAAATCTTTCAGTTTATCAGAACTGGATTTATCTGCAAGCGTTCTGTAATTACCATCGGGAACAATCAACACATTAAAGTTTTTCAGGTTGGCCCTGGCAAGGTCTGCCACATTGATCAGGGTGATTGGGTAGTCGAGTTGTTTCTCAAAGAAATGCCATACTTCCCCGGCACCTAATGAAGAAGTTTGCTCTCCGGATAGCATAGCCACTTTATAATCGGTTCGAATGATCTTCACATCAGGTGATCCGAAATCTGATCCTTTATCCATAAACCCTGTTTCCACTGCCACAGGCTGAATATTGAATTTTTTACATGCGGCATTGGTAATATGGTTCCAGTTATCGGGATTACTGATTCGGAGTATGACCAGGGTGCCTCTGTCATAGTTTTTACCTTCATACACAAAAGGCTTTTCTGCAAACCTTACTTTTATTCCATTCTTCAACAAATGGGTCATGAGTTGTGCTGCATTAAAGGACTGGTAAGGCACGATTAATCCATAGTTTGAACTCACTTCAGTAATCGAAGAAGGGTCTTTCCATCCACTACTTACTTCCAGTTTTTCTTTTACAGCAAAGCCTTGTACACCATATACATAAGGCAGTGACCAGGCCGTAATATCATAG
>CAIWKU010000549.1 GCA_903913355.1 uncultured Bacteroidota bacterium
AACTAAGTGAAAATCTAATTACAAAACTCATCAAATACAGAAATCAGGTGCTGGGCAATCACCTGGGCCGGTCTGCCCTCAATCTGGTGACGCTCTACCATACTTACCAACTGACCATCCTTAAACAGTGCAATTGCGGGTGAAGAAGGAGGATAAGGCAATAAATGTGCCCTTACCTGGTTTACGGCTTCAATATCAAATCCGGCGAAACTGGTGGTTAACCTGTCCGGTCTTTTGGTAGCATTATGTACGGCCATTAACACGCCTGGACGGCAGGTACCGGCTGCACAGCCACAAACAGAATTAATCACCACCAGGGTGGTTCCTTCTTTTTGTAAAGTATCATTTACTTCGGCTGCTGATACCATTTCATCAAATCCACTATCGGTCAATTCTGCCTTCATGGGTAATACTATCTCTGCTGGATACATGTGTATAGTTGTTTAGTAGTTCTTATAATAACGCAAAGTTAGGACAAAAGTTCTATCTCTAAAAAGATCGAAACATGCCATAAGGGCGTTTTTTAAATAGTTCAACTGTCATTATGGCTTAATTGTTTAGGTATTTCTGACATTTGGATGCTTATTTAGCTTGTTTTTTGGGTTGGTATAGGTTTTGAAAATATTTGATCATTATTATTCATAAAAAATAAAACTTATAGTTATGACACTTGTAAAACAAAACCCTTACCATTTTGGTGGTTTAATTGATGAAATCTTCCAATCATTTCCAGCAAACTGGGGCAAAGATGTTGCCGGTTTTGCGATTCCCCCTGCAAATATTCATGAAACTGCAGATGCATATCATGTAGAATTAAGTGTTCCGGGCAGGAATAAAGAAGATTTCGCTATCCAGGTAGAGAATGGTTTATTGACCATCAGTTTCGAAAAGAAAGAAGAAACCGAGAAAAAAGACTACAAAACCATTCGCAAAGAATTCAGTTCCAGAAGTTTCAAAAGAAGCTTTAATCTGGACGAAAAGATTAACACAGCCGGTATTCAGGCTAAATATGAAAACGGAGTATTATTAGTACTGCTTCCTAAAAAAGAAGAAGTAAAAGATGCTCCTAAGCAAATAGCTATTCTCTAAGAAATCGGGATTTCCCGGCTTTTATAGAATACTGTTTCAAGCAGTTGGTTTTGGTAACGCCCCGTGTTTTTACACGGGGCTATTTTTTGTGATAGCGATTGTAATATTCTCCCATAATTCGCTACCTATGCAAAAAGCATTTCATGAAAAAAGCCCTTCTCCTTTTCCTGGTATCACTAACAGGTTTTTTTCATTCCTGGTCGCAACAACCTGCCAACTCTCTTTTATGGAAGATCAGTGGGAATGGTTTGCAACAGGACTCCTATCTATTCGGCAGTTTTCACATACTTTGTAAAGATGATCTGAAAATCTCCGATACCCTCAAATCCAAAATAGCCAATGCCAAAGTATTCTACAGCGAGATAAAACTGGATGAAGAAGGCATGGAAGCCAAAATGGCTCTGAAAATGCGTATGCAGAATACTACGCTGGAGGCATTGATTGGCAAAAGCGACTACGCCATGGTAAATGAAAGATTTCAGCAGATCACTAACCTGCCTTTACAGATGCTGGATCATTTCAAACCGTTTATGGCCATTAGTCTGCTTACCATCAATACACTTTCCTGTAAAGAAAAATCATCTCCCGAAACAGAATTTGCAAAAATTGCCAAAGAAAATAAGGTTCCTAATCTTGGTCTGGAAACAATCGATGACCAGATTGCTGTTATCGATAAATGGTCGCTCGATTCTCAAATACATGCGCTTACTGAATCTGTTTTACATTTCGACAGTTCCAAAAGAGCATTGAAAGAAATGATTGCGATCTATAAACAACGGAATGTAGATTCCTTGTACCAGTATATGAAAGAAAAAGGGACAAGTGATGATTTTGAATTGGATATGCTGATTACCAGAAACCATAATTGGGTGCCCATTATTGAAACGGCGATTAAACAACAACCTGCATTTTTTGTGGTGGGCGCCGGACATTTGGGTGGACCGGATGGCGTACTGAATCTTTTGCGAAAACGGGGATACAGGCTTACCCCTGTCAACTATTAATTTTGTTGGATGCAACCTGAGAAAGAATTTATCCATTTACTGAACCAGCACCAGAAAATCGTATACAAGGTTTGTAACCTGTATATGGATCTGCATTCAGACAGGGAAGATCTTTTTCAGGAAATTACTTTACAGGCATGGAAAGCCTATGGCAATTTCAGAGGAGATGCTAAATTTTCTACCTGGTTATACAGAGTGGCTTTGAACACAGCCATTACGTTTTTTAGAAAGGATAAGAAAAAACCGGATATCTATTCAACCGATACGATGCCGGAGAAAGTAGAAGAGAATATCGATCCGGTTGAAGAACAGGTAAAAGCCATGTACGCAGCGATTGGTGAACTTTCCAAGATTGACAAAGCCCTTGTGATGTTATACCTGGAAGATTATAGCTACCAGGAAATTGGTGAGATGATGGGCATTACAGCTAATAATGTAGCGGTAAAAATGAACCGCATCAAACTAAAGCTGAAAGAGGGGGCGCAAAAACAATTAGATACTATGTAAATATATGATTCATGGAACTTGACGAATTTAAAAACCAAATCAGGAACAAACTGGCAACCGATCATGTCGGCAGGTCTGATGCAGATATTGCATCCCTGTTAAATCGTCGTACGGTTTCTGTAATTGATAAACTGAAACGAAGTTTATGGTTTGAGATCTTTACCTGTATTCTTGTGATCCTGTTTTTTGCAGGATTCGGAATTTTTAGCAAATGGAATTCTCTCCGTATTTATTTTTCTGTATTCGCGCTGTTAGCGATTGCATTTTTAGTGATCATTATCTACCTGCTGCGTCGGATCAATGAACTGGGTGGCACTACCCTTCCCGTAAAAAGCACTTTACAAACCATAGTAAAAATCATTGAAGACTTTACCCGTCGCTATTTTGAATTTACCATGGCATTGATTCCGGTTTGTTTTGTTTTTGCAGCTATCCTGGGTTATAACGATCGCCAACCGATTCCTGAACTCGATCATTTTTTTGGCCCCCAGCATTCGCTTGGATTAGCCAAAGTATTGGTGATTGTATTTATTTATATGTTGATTTTAGGGGTGATCGTATATTATTTCACCAAATGGTACCTCAAAAAATTATACTATAATTACCTTACCCAGTTAAGGGCATGTATAGATGAATTGCAGGAAACAATATTGGTATAGCGTAACACTTTACAATCGCCAACTATACATAATGATTCTTTCTTTCCTTTTTATAAAGGATACGTTGATGAATCTACAGGTAATAGAAATGCATGAACGGGGAACTCTCTTTTTTTGGCTTCATTCGCTTCCATTGACCTTCTGATGGCCTCCTCTCCTTTATTATCCTCTGTGAAGCTGAAAAAGAAAAGTGCATCGGTTGCCAGATCATTTCTCCCAAACCAGTTAGAAATTGGGTAATCCTGGTGGGAAGCTTTATGTCCAATGGTTTCAGATACACTAAAAACCTCAATTTTTGATTTCTGTAGAATATCGGTAACCAATTGCATGTCTTCCCTGACACTTGTTATTACGAGCATTTTCATAGTTGATTATTTATTTTCAGGATATTTTTTTCGCATCATTTTATAATATAGCAAGGGCACTACCAACAGGGTAAGAAAAGTTGAGGTAATGGTTCCTCCAATCAGTGAAATGGCTAAGCACTGGAAAATGGGATCTGATAAAATCACAATAGCGCCTAAAGCCACAGCTCCTGCTGTTAATAAAATTGGCGTTGTTCTAACCGCCCCTGCTTCTATAATGGATTGTTTTAAAGGGATCCCTTCTTTCAAACGAATATTGATGAAATCGATTAATAATACTGAGTTCCTTACCATTACACCAGCCAGTGCAATAAACCCAATCATAGATGTAGCGGTGAAGAATGCTCCCATGATCCAGTGACCGATGATGATCCCAATCAGCGACAATGGAATGGCAGCCAGCATAACAATTGGAACGGTAAAATTCTGAAACCATCCCACAATCAGCATATAGATTATTAGAATCACAACTAAAAAAGCGATACCCAAATCACGAAAAACTTCATAGGTAATCTGCCATTCTCCATCCCATTTTAAAGAAAATTGTTCTTCCTGCTGGGGTTGTTGGGTATATTCTTCTTTCAAACTTAGCCCTTTAGGTAATTTGATTTCTTTTAACCTGTCAGATATATTACCTATAGCGTAGGATGGGCT
>CAIWKU010000550.1 GCA_903913355.1 uncultured Bacteroidota bacterium
CCGACGGATGATTGTCGGCAGAAAAAGAAAAATAATTCAACATCTCTTCAATTCGAATCGCATCTACAGGTACATGCATTTCATTGGTAATAAATCGACGGATATTACTATAAGAAGCTTTGTCAATATTCAGAGAAAAACCAGTCTCCGGGTATTTTTCAGCATCCACAAAACTATTTTCCACCAATGAACGATAACTCTCTCCCAATACGGAAAGAGCAGTATTGGATGATGCTTTGAGATTGGTAGTAGCAGATGCGAGTTTATGCTGGTAAGACTGTGCCGTAGCGGGCAACATTTGTAAATGGATAGACTGGAATTGCCTGGTATCGATCCATTTTTTCTGAATGGGTTCATATCCATCTATGCTCAGGCTAATACTATCTGTTATGGCATTTACCGGTATTCCAAAACTGCCACTGTTGCCACTAAAAAACGGGATGGTACCATGAGAGGAGAGTAAGATTTTAACGCCTTCTAAGAAATGGCCCTTGTTGTCCCTGATTTCGCCACGAAGATAATATTGGCTATAAACCGGAACAGTTTGTATAAAACAGAAGAATATCCAAATGAGTCTTTTCATCTGGCAAGCAGGTATTTCCTACAAATTAAATAAGAAAAAATAAACTACCCTGCTTACTTTATGAATTAGCATAATATTAGGCTTATTCCTGCAGCTGGTAAATTTCGCGGATATTTCTGCCAAATCCGTCATAATCGAGGCCATAGCCCAGTACAAATTTATTGGGGATAGAGAAGCAACAGTAATCAATATCTACCGGAAAAACGGTTGCATCGGGTTTATGCAGTAATACGGCTACTTTCAGCGATTTGGGATGCTGGTTGCGTAACTGTGGTAAAAACTCATTTAATGTTTTACCCGTATCAATAATATCTTCCAGGATTACCACATCCCGATCGGTGATATCCGTGTCCAGGCCAATGGCAGTAATTACATGTCCGGTTGATTTCGTGCCTTTATAAGATGCCAGTTTAATAAAGCAGATCTCTGCTTCAATTGTAACTTCTTTGAAAAGATCGGCCGCAAACATAAAAGATCCATTGAGTATAGCGATAAACAATGGCTTTTTACCAGCATAGTCCTGATTCAACAGTTGCCCCAATTCTTTTATTTTTTCAAGTATCAGTGCTTCGGGAAGATAGGGCTCAAAGCTTTTGTCAAATAGTTTTATTGTGGCCATAGCTGTATTTGTTTTCGCATTTAAGATAATACCTAAAAAATAAAATAAGGAAATAATTTACCAGTCTGTAGTCAATCAAAGCAGGTATCTTTTCTCTTATTGTCCGGGTTTTGATGATGAAGGCAAAGGGCTTGTATTGAAACTGCGAAGAAATATCCGATCTCCCGGTGAAACGGCAGATTCCTTTTTCAGTCCATTATATTCAAGCAGGTTTTCCAGTCGCACACCTTCTAATTGGCTGATCGCATAGAGTGTTTCTCCTTCTGCCACCACATGATAATCTGTTGCGCCTCTTTTCATTTTCTTTTCAATAAATAACAAACGATTGGTATCCAAAACATCCATTTCAGAAAGCTCATTATAATCAATTAGCTTGGATAGTGGAAGATCAAACTGGCTGGCTATGGATAATAGGGAGGTACCCGCACTGGCATAAATTACTTTTGAATGATTGATGGTGAAAATGCCGCTGGGATAGCTGGGGGCAGCTGCTTTGGTAACAGCAGGTTGCTGGTTTTGGGTTGCGGGTTCCGGGTTAGGGGTTTCGGGTTGTTGTTTATTTAAAATAGCGATTACCGGTGAATGTGTTGCCGGGGAATTTGTTTCAGGTGAAGGGGTTTTTTGAACGGGGTTAGGCTTGGTGAAGTTTCCCTCTTCTTTATGGGCAATGGTTGCTTTTTTTTGACGATCTATGGCTTCAAGACTGTATTGTTGAAGGTTATAATCGTTGATTACTTTCAATAATTGCTGGGGGTAAGCAGGGTTGGTAGCATAGCCGGCTTTTTTTAATCCTTTGGCCCAGCCTTCGTAATCGGTGGGATCCAATTTAAAAAGATCTGCATAATAGGGCCGGTTCTTTAAAAAATCGGAATGGTCGCGGTAAGATTCTTCAACGCTTTGATATACCCTGAAACACTCACCCTTCTCATCATCATCATGATAGGTTCTGGCACCCGTCCATTCGGTTTTACACTTGATCCCAAAATGGTTATTGGATGTTTTTGCCAGATCACTTTCTCCACAACCCGATTCTAAAATACCCTGCGCCAATTTAATGGAGGCGGGTACACCCGTACGTATCATTTCAGCTATCGCCAATTCTTTATAGGAATTGATATAGGCTTCCGCTTTTTCTTTTTGTGCCTTCACTACGGTTACCAGCAGCAGGCAGGCTATTGCCATCCATTTTTTCATAGTCATTTCTTTTTGATCATTAGTAAGCCATCCCTTACAGATACCAATACCTGTTCTGTTCGCTCGTCGTTGCTTACATGCA
>CAIWKU010000551.1 GCA_903913355.1 uncultured Bacteroidota bacterium
GAGATGTATATGCATATACAGCAGCAAGACTCGCGTCCGGTCAAATTAGTTTTGAACAGGTAGGTAAATTGCTACCCCCTGCTGTTGTAATGATCCCCTATCAAAAAGCGGTTTACCTGGAAAATCGTATCATGGGTAATATTCCCATCCTGGATATTCAATACGGGAATATTTGGACCAATATTGATGATAGTTGCTTCAGAAAGCTAAATATACAGCCGGGAGATTCAATCAGGGTAATCATAAAACATAGAGGCAAAACCCTGTACAATCAATCTATTCCCTTTGCCCAAACATTTGGAGCAGTGGCAAAAGGGAAAGCACTGGCCTATCAAAACAGTCTCATGAATCTGTCATTTGCAATCAACCAGGGAAATTTTTCAGAAAACTACCATATTTATAGTGGCAATGACTGGGAAGTAAGTATTTCCAGACGCTGATCGTTTAGATTTATATATATTAATAAAATATGGTGTATAATATTTTTTAAAGATGCAGGAAGAAGCAATTTATTATACAAATAGGCATAAATAAGCAAATTTTAGTCATAAAAATCTAAAATATACGTAAAAAAGCGCATTATTAGTTTATTTATAGAAACAAATTAAAATAAAAACAATATTTATATTTTTTAAATAAAATGTCTTCATTTATTAAAATTTAATAAAAAAATAAACATTTATTCAAATTAGAATATCATTTTTAGCGTAAAAACCTACATTCGGGTTAAATACTCACCAAAATGTACGTTTATGAGAAGACTGATGCTTCTAAGTTTTTCGCTTTTACTGGTTCTTGTTTCTTTCGCACAAAAAACCATCACAGGTAAAATAACTGATGCAAAATCAGGTTCACCTTTAACGGGTGTGTCTATCAAAGTAAAATCTTCTCAAAAACTGGCGGTAACCAATGAATTGGGTGTTTTTAAGATTCCGGCCGAGCCTAAAGACCTGCTTGAAATAAGCTATGTGGGGTATTCTTCCCAAACAATTAAAGTAGGTACGATAACAGAATTCTCTATTAAACTGGAATCTGCTACATCCGATCTCGGTGAAGTGATCATGGTGGGTAGTCGTGGAGCTGCTCGTTCTAAAGCGGAATCTCCTGTACCGGTAGATGTTATCAACCTCAGCCAGGCGCAAACCACGGCTAAACCAGACCTGATGTCTCAGTTAAATATGTTGGTTCCTTCCTTTAATTACAATAAACAAAGCGGCGGTGACGGTTCAGATGCGATGGACTTTGCCAGTTTACGTGGACTGGGATTTGACCAAACCCTGGTACTCATCAATGGAAAAAGACGTCACCAGTCAGCGTTTGTTAACCAGGTAGGTACACGTGGCAGAGGTAATTCCGGCACTGATCTCAACTCAATTCCTGAAGCCGCAATCGACAGAATAGAAATCCTCAGAGATGGTGCGTCTGCTCAATATGGATCTGATGCTATTGCCGGTGTGATCAATATCATTTTGAAAAAAGAGGTTAAACACCTGAATATAACAACCGGTGTAAGTGGTTTCTATGATCATCAATACAATTCCTTGAATAGTGTTGATCCATCACAATTTTATACAGGAAGTCAAATAGATGGTAAAACGGTAACCCTCGGTGTTGATTATGGTTTACCCCTGGGCAAAAACGGTGGTTTCCTGAATCTGGGAGGCAATTTCATGAGTCAGGGTAAAACTTATCGTGCTGAACCTGATACCAACTGGACAACCAATTCCAAAGCCCTCTCTCCCAATACCTGGAGAAGAGCGTTTGGTGATGGATCCGTAATTTCCGGTGGCGGAATGGTAAATGCTGAAATTCCATTGGCAGGAACACATACCAAATTCTATTTCTTTGGGGGATATAATTACAAGCTTTCCAGTGTGTATGCATGGACTCGTAATTTTCCAAGTAATATCAAGAAGTTTCCAACGGATCTGAATGGTAACCTGATTTTTGTACCGGATATAATGCGCAAAACCGCTGCCGGCGATGTATTTTACAATCCCCAGGAAAAAGTACATATCGCAGACGGCTCTTTTGCCATGGGCTTTAAAGGGTCTTTTGGGAATGGTTGGGACTGGGATATTAGCAACGTAACCGGCTATAATGATTTTCATTATTTTGGCTACAAAACATTCAATGCTTCCTTAATGCCTTATGCTACCCAGGCAACCAAAACCGATTTTGATGATGGGGGATTCTCCTTTTTACAAAATACGGCGAATGCAGATGTAACTAAAAGATATAAAAATGTAGCTGAAGGACTAACCCTCTCTATGGGTACTGAATTCAGGTATGAAAACTATAAATTGTATGCAGGCGAATTGGCTTCTTACAGTAATGGTGGTGCCTATTATATCAATGGTGGCGGACCCATTTATAAGAACTCTGGATCTGAAGGATATCCTGGTTACCAGCCTGGTGATGCAGTAAATGCCAGTCGTACCAATGTAGGGGGCTATGTAGATGTTTCCTTGGATGTTACCAAAGAATGGTTAGTAAGTGCCGCTGCCAGATTTGAAAATTATTCTGATTTCGGTTTTGTTAACACCTATAAATTCGCAACCCGTTATAAAGTAACCGATAATTTTAATCTTCGTGGTTCATTAAGCACTGGCTTCCGTGCTCCTTCTCTGCAACAGATCAATTTTAGTAATACCAATACCAATATCATCGCAGGTCAGTTAGTATATGTGAAACTGGCACCTAATTATAGTCCTATTACGCAAGCCGCCGGTGTACCTAAATTAACACAGGAAGAATCTACCAATGGTAGTCTGGGTTTTAGCTGGAAACCTCTTAGAAACCTGACTTTCACCGTTGATGGATACTGGGTTAAAATGAAAAACCGAATTGTAATTACTGGTAATTTTGATGGTTCCATTCCAGCTATTGCTCCTTATTTGACCCAATACAATGTTAGCTCCGTAAACTTTTTTGCCAACGCTGTGAATACGACCAATACAGGAGTTGATATCGTAACCGATTATACCAAACGCTGGGGTAAAAAAAGGTTTACTGCTTTACTGGCAGGAAATATCCAGAACATAACTATCGATCAGGTAAATATTCCGGCTCCTTTAAATGGTTCTTATGCTAATCAACAGGCATTCTTTAGTACCCGAGAAGCTGCCTTCTTAAAAGCGTCTGCTCCCAAGGCAAAGTTCTCTCTTACACTTGAATATGCAGTTGATAAATTGGCTGTTGGTACGCACCTTACTTATTTTGGTCAACTTACTACACAAGGATTTGGCTATTCCAGCTTGCCTGGGGCGGCAGCGA
>CAIWKU010000552.1 GCA_903913355.1 uncultured Bacteroidota bacterium
CTTCTTTTTTTTGCTTGTCATTTCTCTTTTTTTCGTGGGAAGTATAGTAAACGCTCAGCCCGTGGATATCTGGAAAATCAGTGCCGATAAAATAGATCCATCAAACTATTATGGCATCACAGTTGCCAATGGCATGATTGGAATTGTATCCTCCCCCGAGCCGTTTAAAGTAAAAGATGTAGTGCTGGCAGGAGCTTATGACCTTTATGGGCGTGGAAGAGTAAGCAATTTCCTAAGAAGTTTTAACCTGCTGAATATGCAGTTAAATATTGATGGGAAATCCATCGGCGCTAACCAGGCAAAAAATATGAAACAGGAACTGGATATGAAACATGCCAGTTTTACCACCAGTTTCGACTATGATGATAAAGCCAGTATTTCTTACACTTACTATTCACTCAGGCAATTGCCTTTTACGGTATTGATGGATGTAAGCATTACTGCTAAAAAAGATATCGCATTGGGCTCTGCCAGTGTAATGGAAGCCCCTGATGCATTAAAAGAAGTACAGAATTATTATAATGAAATTGACAGACCCCATGTGGTAATCAGCCTGCTCACTTCTTCTGCAAAAAGTCCAACAGGTAAATTACTGATGTGCGCATCCAATACATTTCTCTTTAGTGAACCTCATGGCCAGGAGCCGAGGGTGATACACGAAATGTGGGATAATAATGTGCACCTGATGAAATTCAGCAAGAGTCTAAAAGCGGGTGAAACCTATCATTTTTCTATAGCCGGATCTTCCATTACTTCAACGCAACATGATGACCCTTTGAACGAGGCAGAAAGAATGACCATTTTTGCCAAATTGGAAGGGAGGGAAAGATTGATCAGTTTCCATAATAAAGCCTGGGATGAATTATGGAAAAGTGATATTACTATTGAGGGTGATGACCAGTCGCAACAGGATATTCATAGCATGCTTTACCACCTGTATTCTTTTGTTCGGGAAGGAACGGATATGAGTCCATCGCCTATGGGTTTAAGTGGTCTGGGTTATAATGGCCATGTATTCTGGGATACCGAATTGTGGATGTATCCGTCTATTCTGGTACTCCACCCCGAAATGGCCAAAAGTCTGGTGGAGTATCGATACCAACGCTTAACGGCTGCCAAAAGAAACGCGTTTAATCATGGATACAAAGGCGCTATGTTTCCATGGGAGAGTGCTGCCAGTGGAGTAGAAGAAACTCCGGTATGGGCCCTGAGTGGTCCATTTGAACACCATATAACAGCCTGTGTAGGCATTGCCGCATGGAATTATTATTGTGTAACCCAGGATAAGAACTGGCTAAGAGAAAAAGGATGGCCAGTAATGAAAGAAACCGCAGATTTCTGGGCAAGCAGGGTAGAAAGAAACGGACCCGGTAAATTCGATATCAAAGATGTGGTAGCAGCAGACGAATGGGCCGAGAATGTAGACAATGATGCATGGACCAACGCGGCCGCCAAAGCCGTTCTTCAAAATGCTACAGAAGCAGCCAAATTACTGGGCATTAGCCCGGATGCTGATTGGTTGTATGTAGCCAATAATATCCCTATTCTTAAAATGGACAACGGGGTTACCCGGGAACATGCATCTTTTAATGGGGAGGGGATTAAACAGGCAGATGTCAACCTGTTGGCGTATCCTTTAAAAGAGATTACGGATGTAAAGCAGATCCGGAAAGACCTGGAATATTATGAAACAAGGGTGCCTAATGAAGGTACACCGGCTATGACACAGGCTATTTTTACCCTTTTATATGCCAGGCTGGGTGATGGAGAAAAAGCGTTTCATTTTTTCCAGGATGCTTACTTGCCAAACCTGAACCCACCATTACGGGTGATTGCGGAAACCAAGGGAGGAACCAATCCTTATTTTGCCACGGGAGCAGGGGGTATATTGCAAAGTGTACTAATGGGTTTTGGCGGAATTGAGATTACACCTCAGGGGATTACCCAGGTAAAATCTACCCTTCCCAAAAAATGGAAAAGCCTTACTATTACAGGTGTGGGACCCACAAAAAAAATATTTTCTGTGAAATAATAATGTGTTATTTTCACATAACGTGAAACGACTTGCTTCCATATTGCTATTGGGAATTCTCCTCTTTAATTGGGGTGGATATCGTTTACTCACCAATTATTTTGAAAATAATGCTGAGTTGCAAATGCAGGCCGTGCTGGATAAAAACCAGTACAACGAATCAGACCTGATTCGAATTAAAGTGCCTGCCAGCCTGCCTTACGGAAGTAGTTCTGAACAATTTGAAAGAGTAGAAGGAAATATTGATATTAATGGCGTGAACTATACCTATGTAAAACGCCGTTTTTACCAGGATTCTCTTGAACTACTTTGTATCCCGAATATTGCCCGCACAGGTATCAATAATGCGCGCGATGAATTCGCAAAACTGGCTAATGATTTTGTTAACTATAACTCTTCTTCCAAAAAAGCTCCGTCACATCACGCTCATTCAGCAAAATTCTCAGTGCAGGATTTTACGGACGACCATCATTTCTTTTCTTGGCAGTTTGGGAATACTGATCTGTCCGGAAACCACAGCATGAAGGTCTTTGCTGAGCTGAAGTCTGAATACCTGAGCCGTTTGGATAAACCACCACAAGCCTAAGAGTGGTTAATTAAGCAATTCTTTATTTTCTTTTCGTACAATTTTATTCGTCTCTCATCAATTTTAGCAATATGAAAAGGCTCAGCATGGGTCTTTGTGTTGTTATATGTTTGTTCTCATGTCGTAGTAACAATGAATACAAAACATATCTCCACAATCCGGAATTATTCAGTCAGGCAGTACATCAGTTAAATACAGTGGTAATGGGAAATAATTTTCCCCCAATGGTAGCTGCACGTAATTATAGTTATGCAGCCATTGCAGCCTATGAAGTAATTGTGTCTGGATATCCTGCACAATACCAATCACTGGTAGGACAATTACATGGTTTTACGAAAGTTTCTTTGCCTGCAGCCAACCCATCAGCCGATATTGAACTGGCAGCATTACTGGCCTATATGAAAGTAGGAGAAGCCGTTACTTTCCCGGAAGGCAGTATGCAAACCTATAAAGACAGCATTTTACAGGAAGCACGTAGTAAAGGTCTTCCTTCAGAAGTGGAAAAAGCATCTCAGGTATTGGCTGATAGTGTGTCAGCTTCTATTATACGCTGGAGTAAAAAAGATAATTACCTGGAAACACGTGGAGCAGATAAATATACGGTGAAAGATATACCCGGTAGATGGATACCCACACCGCCATTATATGCTTCAGCCGCTGAACCACATTGGAAAGAGATCAGGACCATGGTAATTGATAGTGCCAGTATTTTTGCGCCGCCACCACCTCCGGATTTTAATATTACAGATAAGAATAGTAAATATTATCATGAAGTAATGGCCATTAAAAATGCCGTTGACAGTTTAACTCCGGAACAAAGACATATGGCAGAATTCTGGGATGATAATCCCTTCAAAATGAATGTTACGGGTCATGTGATGTTTGGAAGTAAAAAATTCTCACCCTCAGGCCACTGGATGAGTGTGATTGGAATTGCTGCCAAACAAGCGAAAGCAGATTACGCTACTACTGTATGTGCTTTTGCTAAAACCAGTATTGCCTTATTTGATGCATTTATACAATGCTGGTATGTAAAGTATACATACAATACAGTACGACCTGAAACAGTAATCAATAAATATATTGATATGAATTGGCGTCCCTATCTGCAGACGCCTGCATTCCCCGAATATACCTGTGGACATTCCACCATCTCAGCATCAGCCGCAGAAGCATTAACCAATATGTTTGGTGATAATTTTGCTTATACCGATTCCACAGAACTGGAATTTGGTATCAAAAATCGCTCATTCAAATCTTTTAGAGATGCTGCGCTTGAGAATAACTGGGCCCGTTTTTATGGGGGATTGCATTTTCATAATTCCTGTATCATCAGCACGGAAATTGGTAAGCAGGTAGGCGACCTGGTTGTTGATCGCTTACACATGAAAAAGTAAGTAACAAGGCTTACGAACACATTACTAATTATTAAAAAAAATTAAATGAAAACTTTCATAAGCTTCCTTATTGTCATGCTATGTCTACACCAAAATGCAGAGTCGCAGGGGTGTGTAGCTATTCGTAGTATGGGTGGTTATTGTACAGCGCCACATGCTGATAGTAGTAAATGGCAGGTCAGTATTAATAATCGGTACTTCAAATCTTTTCGTCATTTTATTGGCACAGTTGAACAAAAGCAAAGACAAACATTGGGTAATGAAGTCATTAATCACCAGTTCACTTCTGATATTAATATTACCCATAAACTCAATGCCAGATGGTCATACATGATCGATCTCCCTATTGAGGCCAACTCTCGTTCTTCTTTGTATGAACACAATAATCTTGGCAGGTTTACCACGCATTCATTTGGATTGGGCGATATGCGTGTGGCATTATATAGCTGGCTAAAGAACCCGGAGAAAATGCCTAAGTTCAATGTGCAACTGGGTCTGGGTATTAAATTTGCTACTGGTAATTATAATGTACAGGATTATTTTCACCTCACAGATTCTACTACACGTCTTGGACCGGTTGATCAATCGATTCAATTGGGTGATGGTGGAACGGGCCTGACGTTTGAATTAAATACCTTTTATAATCTCTCCGAACGAATCAATTTCTATGGTAATTTTTACTATCTCAGTAATCCGCAGGAGCAAAATGGCGTATCTACTACCAGAGGAGGTGTTGCTTCTGCCAGCAGCATTGCAAATGGAAGTAATGTAATGAGTGTACCCGATCAGTTTATGTTCAGGGCTGGGATGAATTACCTGGCAAATAAATTTACTTTTTCAGCAGGTATCCGGGAAGAATGTTTACCTCCCAAAGACCTGATTGGTGGAAGCGGTGGTTTCAGAAGACCAGCTTATATTATTTCTGCTGAACCAGGTATTACTTATTCAATCGGGAAAGTAAATATTTATGCGTATGTGCCTGTTGCACTAGTAAGGAACCGAACACAAAGTGTTCCGGATCAGATTAGCACAGCACTTACCGGCAAGTACACACAGGGTGACGCAGCTTTTGCAGACTATGCAGTTAATATTGGCATTTCCTGCCGGTTTTAACAAATGCAGAAAATGCAGGTATTTAAAACGATTCACTCAAAAAGAAATTAAATGAAACTTCAAATAGGTAAGCCATACACATGGCTAATAGTCATCTTATGTTTAACAGGTGGCCATGAATCACTATTCGCTCAAACCGATGCTGATGCCATCATGATGGCAAAGAACAATTATTGTTCGGGTATCATGTACGGCAGTAGTCAATGGGATCATTATTGGGAAGGTACCCTGAAAAGAAATAACCTCAACCTGGGAACTGTGTCCACACAAATGGTAAGTTATATGGGCAACTATGGTCTGTCTGATAAACTGAATGTAATGTTTGGTCTTCCCTATATTTCCACAAAAGCAAGTGCCGGAACCCTGCATGGTCAACAGGGGTTACAGGATCTTTCTGTATGGGTAAAATGGATGCCCTATGAAAAAAAGCTGGGTAAGGGAACCTTATCCTTATATGGTATTGGCGGGTATTCTTTACCAGTCAGCAATTATATCGCAGATTTTTTACCATTATCCATTGGTCTGCATACTCAAAATCTTTCCCTAAGAGCCATGGCCGATTATCAGGTAGGTAATTTATTTGCCACAGTTTCAGGAACCTATATTGCACGAAGTAATATTACGATTGACAGAACTTCCTATTATACTACTTCGCTCCATCTTACTAACCAGGTAGATATGCCAGATGCTTCATCCTATAGTGTCCGTGCAGGGTATCGAAGTGATCGCCTAATTGCTGAAGCTATTTTTGAGAGATGGATTACCAATGGTGGCTTTGATATTACACGAAATAATATGCCCTTCCCCAGTAACCGGATGAATTCATCTACACTGGGCGTAAATATTAAGTACACGGTAAAAGCCATCAAAGGATTATCATTAATAGGGGGTGGAAATTATACTTTGGCTGGTAGAAATGTAGGAC
>CAIWKU010000553.1 GCA_903913355.1 uncultured Bacteroidota bacterium
GGAATATTCAAAGCCCTGAATCCTTATTACGCCATCGATTTGCTAACCACCTATCCAAAAGGTTTCTGGCTATTGGGGGCGGTTTTTTTATGTACTACCGGTGCCGAAGCACTGTACAGCGACCTGGGTCATTGCGGAAGAGGAAATATTCGATTCTCCTGGATCTTTGTAAAAACATGTCTGATATTGAATTACCTGGGACAGGGGGCCTGGTTACTGGCCAATTATAAAGATCAGATCATCCCACCACAGGTAATGGCAGATGGATTTAATCCCTTTATTGGCATAATGCCACAATGGTTCAAACTGGCAGGAATTATGATTTCCACTACCGCAGCAGTAATTGCCAGTCAGGCCCTGATTTCCGGCTCTTTTACCTTAATCAGTGAAGCTATGCGGTTGAATCTCTGGCCAAAAATGAAGATCAATTATCCAACAGAAGAAAAAGGACAACTTTATATTCCCGGAATCAGCCTTTTATTATATATCGGTTGTGTAGGCATTGTTTTATACTTTCAGAAATCATCGAATATGGGGGCTGCTTATGGGCTGGCCATTACCATGTGCATGATCAGTACCTCTTTGTTATTTGCTAATTTTCTGGTAAGCAGGAGGGTTCAGTCGATATGGATTTACCTGTACCTGGTTGTTTACCTGATTATTGAAAGTTCATTCCTGATTGCCAACCTGGAAAAATTCTTACATGGAGGTTATGTAACACTGATTGTAGGCGGCGGGTTATTTGCTGTAATGTATGTTTGGTTCCGAAGTCGTAAGATCAAAAACCGATATGTTGAGTTTGTTCGGATGGAGCACTATATACCCATGATTCAGGAGTTGAGTAACGACAGAACCATTGGTAAATATGCCACACATCTGGTATACATGACCAGTGCCAATAACCCAAAAGAAATAGAGCACAAAATCATTTATTCTATTCTGAATAAGAAACCTAAAAGGGCCGACATCTATTGGTTTGTGCACGTAGATGTATTAGACGATCCTTATACCTGCGAATATTCTGTAGAGCATATTATTCCCAACGATATTATCCGTGTCGAGTTTCGCTTAGGATTCCGGGTTGAGCAACGAATTAACCTGATGTTCCGGAAAGTTGTGGAGGACCTGGTAAACAATAAAGAAGTGAATATCACCAGTCGGTATGAAAGTCTGGAAAGAAATAATGTTGTCGGGGATTTTCAGTTTATTGTTCTCGAAAAATACCTTAGCCAGGATAATGAACTTCCTTTCTTTGAAAGAATCATTATGAAATTATATTTCTGGCTCAAAGAGATCAGTCTAGGAGAAGAACGCGGGTTTGGGCTGGATCCCAGTTTTGTGACCATTGAAAAATTTCCGCTGATTGTTGCCCCGGTTTCAAGACTTAATCTCAAGCGGGTTTACCATGAAGGAAATGATTTTGAATGAACCATATCAGCCCAAAAGAATTAAAAAACAAACTTCAGGATCCTGATATCTTTCTGCTGGATGTAAGGGAACCAGATGAACATGCTTCATTCAATATTGGAGGTATGCTGATACCACTGGGAGAGATCATCAGTCAGGCAAAAAATATCCCCACAGATAAACCTGTTTTTGTCTATTGCGAAAAAAGGAATCAGAAGTCAGATAGCAATACAAAGATTACAGGAAAAATTCGGATTCACAAACCTGGTAAATCTAACAGGAGGAATGCGTTCCTGGAGAAAAGAAACTGGCTAATCAGCAAAACAAAATTGAAAAAGTAAGAACCCACCGCATAGTATATGGGCAGGTTCTTTATTGGGGGGGAGTACGCTCCGTAATTACTAATTCGTCGAACTTTTATTGAGGTGTATTTTCCAGGATCGCTTCATTTAAAACCACATCACTCAAAAAACCATTACAAATTCCTTTTACCCGAATGGTTTTACCAATCTCAGGCTTTAGATTACCTGATTTTAGTGTACAAAATACATTCGAAAAGGTATCATCACTTTTTAAAGTAACGGTGATTTGTCCAGCCTGGTCAGTCTTTATATCTGATACTTCTCCAGTAACCACAACCGCTTTATTCAGGTATTTTCCATTTGCAGTTTTCTCATTCAACTGAAACTCTTTTACAATTTCTCTGGCTGCTACGGTTATCCCTTTTTCATTGGCTACTTCCCGATGATGGTTTTTTGAATAGACAAATACATAGTACCAAACAGATATCCCCGAAATAAGCAGGACAAGAATACTAGCTAACAGAATTTTCTTTTTCATCATGAATGATTTTTTATAATTACCATTTGGCAGTAACGGGTTCTTTATGTTTTACTACTGTAAATACCCTTGAAATATTAAATCCGAAATGGATATCTCCATTACTCCATTTACCATCGGTTTGGGTAATAAAACTTTTCTCATTGATACCTGTTGAGTTGGTGAAATGCAATTGAAAAACATGTCCGCCAGTTTCAATATCAAACCCTAACGACAAAGAATTCTGCATTCCGGCAAGCGGGTTGAACTGGTAATAATATTCACCCGTAAGATTTACCCGCTTAGATAAACGTTGGCGAAACCCTACTCCTAATGAATACAGATCATTAGGAATAACAGAGGTGGTAACAATATTATAATGCACCAGGGTTGGCACCAACTGTAATGAAAAATAATCTCCAAACTTTCTGGCAAAAATTAACTGATGCGCATAAAAGAAATGATCTGAATAGTTGATTGGATAACTGGTAGCAGGATCTTTTAATGATTGCCATAAACCTGTTGCAACATAACTGATAGATACGGGAACTGTATGTTTTCCCGTTGACTGGCGCAGTATCCTGTATTTTAAGAAACCATCAAATTCCTTGTTAAAAGTGCTCCGTCCTACGCCCACCATCAGCCTGTCAGTAATTCCATAATCCAGGCCCAGTCGCATGGTTGCCTGATCAAGTCCGAAAAAATTATATGCGCCTGAATTTAGTGTGCCGAATCTATGTGAGATCTTTAAGTCAAGAATACCTCTGCCTACATTTTCTATTGACTGCCCGTTTACCATACGGGTAGTTTTAAATGTGGCCGTTACAATATCGGTCTTTTCTTTTTTATCTTTTTTATCCTGCTCTTCCTGCATTTTGAAAAGATCAATTTCCTGCGCAC
This sequence comes from uncultured Bacteroidota bacterium, assembly GCA_903913355.1. Classification (GTDB taxonomy): domain Bacteria; phylum Bacteroidota; class Bacteroidia; order Chitinophagales; family Chitinophagaceae; genus Sediminibacterium. The sequence continues at coordinate 3,127 of CAIWKU010000553.1, forward strand.
AAACAGTTTTTGCAAACAGGGATGCTCCCAGTAAAATAAAAACGATGGAAAATCTATGATAATGCTTCATTAGTCTGGTTTATCGGAGCGTTTACTCGTATTTACAATCAATGGTGATTTCTGCTTCATTGGCAATTTTGTCACCGATATACAAACCGGTAACGCCATATTCCTTGATTTTTATCTTGAATACCCCCGAAATAGCCGGTTTGCCTTTACTCATCACCAGGGTTCCCTGGGAACTTATTTTTTGAGACACCCCATGTATGGTTAGTGTACCTTCTACAGTAATGGGATATTTGCCATCCTTTGTAAAGTCAACCGTGCCGATATTGGTAATAAACCCTTTAAAATCAGCTTTGGGAAACTTCGTACTCTCCAAATAGTTTTCATTGAAATGATCTTCCATCAACTGATTCTCGAATTTGAAACTTTTAATCAGAATACTGAACACAATTTGCCCGGATTTGTCAACCATTTTACTGTCAACCTGATTATTAACTCCCGCAATTTTTTCAATCGGACTACTTGCATTGAAACTAACCTGTCCGGTTTTTGTGGCATAGATTTTTTGGGCCTGTAACGAAATACAAATAGAGGTTACAAAACAGAATACAACCAGCTTTTTCATACGATAAATTTAATTGTTTACACTCCCGCCATTGATCCAGGCAGTTATTTTATTGATATCACAGGAAGACAATTTCCCGCTATTTAAAGGCATAGATGGTACTGCTCCGGTTTGATTAATAGAACTGAGTAGCTGACCATTTGTTACATATATTTTCAGATTGGCATAACTGTCTAATTTGATGCCGCCTCCAGCATTTGCGGAACCACTATGACAGGAATAACAATTTGTACTAAGTATATTGCTAACAGTTACACTATAGGTCGTATTTGTTGTATCACAGGCGGTAGAAACTGGATATACCAGATTGGCTTTATCATAATAACATCCTGAAAAACACAAAACAAGAAAAATAATTCCGGGCAATAATTTCATTTCAATCCTTTTTAATACAATTCAATCATTTATTTATTAGTTATTCAACATTCCCTGCGAA
>CAIWKU010000554.1 GCA_903913355.1 uncultured Bacteroidota bacterium
ATTTCTATTTTAAATTTACAAAACAATTGATTTGCAACACAAATCCCTTATCCGCTTATTTTCGTTCCCTGATTTCCCTATTTTACCAATTAAACCCTAAGTTGATTTATAGGTCTCTACCATACATTTTTACATTTATGCCAATATCCAAAATTCTTTTTGCCTGTTTGGGCATCTTAATAACAGTTTCTGCCTGTAACAAGAAAAATGATCCGGTTACCACTAACCCCGTTACCCCAACTACCCCCGCTTCCGGTGATAGTGCCACGCTAACGGTTATTAACGGCTATGGGAGCGGGAAATACAAAGTGGGTGATACCGTGCATATCTGGTCGGCTGCCATACCTGCTAATTCAGTATTTGATACCTGGTCGGGTTATAGCAATCTGTTGGCCAATAATGGCGAATGGCATAATACATTGGTAATGCCCGCACAAAATATAACCCTCACTGCCAGCACCAAAGCAGTGGCCGCTTATACCCTGGTATATGAAAAAATAAAGGGCAAGAATAACCTGAAAAATGTTTACTATTATTTTCCATCGGGTCATAAGGGTATTGTTTACTTATTGCATGGCACTTCCGGAAGTGCCCAAAACCTGGTAAACAATTTTGAGTGGATACAGATGATCAATGAACTGGTAGCCGATAATTTTGCCATCATTGTTACAGAAGCAGAAGAAGTTACATTGAATACAGATATCAATGGTGATGGAAAAATCAGGTGGAACCCCACGCCCATAGATACCGTTGCCAATGTTGATTATGCCAATATCAAAGCCATCACAGATACATTTTATAACAGGGGTTATAGTACCCGTTCCATACCCAGGTATTCAGTAGGCATGAGTGATGGAGGGGCTTTTTCCGCAGATCTTTCCTATATGTATTCTTTTAAAACAGGCATTTCGTATTGTGCCCCTTCCGGAACTTTTATTGCCACCACAGCTACTACTCCTTTTCAATACTGTATGGCCAAATATGATGATAACCCAAATGTAGGTGCACAGGGTAATGCAGATGCTTTGAGTAATTCGCAGAGTTTTAGCAGCAGGGGTATTTGCAGCAAATACTTTATTCATGATCACTCGCCTGTTTATCCGGAACGGTTTGCTAGAAGATCGGATATTTCTATTACGGTTTCTACCAACCTGGTGAATGAGCTTAGAAAAAATAACTGGCTGGATAGTAAAAATTATTTTGTGAACACTTCCGGTTTTGTGAGTGCTGATGTACAGGCCAAGCCCGCTAATTATCCTGTGTTCCTGAGTCTTAACTTAACACAGCAGGTAGATGTGCTTAACCAGATTGATGTGATGTATGCTGCGCATCAGTTTTATAGTGATTTTAACAGGACAACGATAAAATTTTTGGATACACAGTGTCAGTAGCCACCAAATAATTCCATACAATTATTCATCAAATAAAAAAGACCTTTCGAAAGGTCTTTTTTATTGTCGACTTATAAACTTCTTTCAATCCCCAGTTCCAGCCCCCTCAATTCGGCCAACCCGCGCAAACGCCCGATAGCACTGTATCCTGGATTGGTGACCTTCTTAAGATCATCCAACATTTGGTGCCCATGATCCGGACGCATGGGTATGGATATACCACGACGTTTCTGTACCTGCACAATTTCTTTTACCACCGCATACATATCTACATCGCCATCCAAATGATCTGCTTCATAGAAATTTCCTTCGTCATCTCTCTTTGTACTTCGGAGGTGAAGAAAATGGATATAGTCGCCCAGACGTTTTACCATGCCGGGCAAATCGTTATCCGGTCTTACACCAAATGAGCCGGTACAGAAACAAAATCCATTGGCGGCTGAGGGAATCGCTTTCCTGAGATCATTGGCATCTTCTTCAGTGCTCATGATACGGGGCAATCCTAATACAGAATAGGGTGGATCATCCGGATGTATGGCCATTACTAAGCCAAGGGATTCAGCTACGGGAACTACTTGCTCCAAAAAATAAAAAAGATGTTCTTTCAGTTTTGCCCGATCAATTCCTTCATATTTTTTTAGCGCTGAAAAGATCTGTTCATTGGTAAATTGTTCCCGACTACCGGGTAGCCCCATCAGCATATTCTTACATAGTAAATCTTTCTCTTCCTGCGTCATGCCCGCCAGTTTCTTTTTCCCTCTTTCCATCTCCTCAGCTGTATAATCCTTTTCTGCTCCGGGACGTTTCAACAGGAACATATCAAAAGCAATAAAAGCGGCTTTTTCAAAATAGAGGGCACGACTTCTGTCGGGCATTTCATAAGAAATATCGGTACGTACCCAATCGAGAATGGGCATGAAATTATAGGTAACCACTTTCAATCCGCAAGCCGCTACATTATGCAGGCTGATTTTGTATTTATCAATCCATTCCTGAAAATTACCGTACTGTCGTTTGATGTCTTCATGAACAGGAAGACTTTCAATCACCGTCCATCGCATCCCGGCTGCTTCTATCAATGCTTTTCTTTCATTGATGGCATCGATCGTCCATATTTCTCCTACGGGAATCTGGTGCAGGGCAGATACCACGCCTGTGCAACCTGCCTGACGAATATCCCAGAGATCTACAGGATCATCAGGACCGTACCATCGCATTGTATGTTCCATAATATATATTTTACCCATCAAACCCCATTCTAAAAAATGGGGTTGGGAATGGGATTCAAACCTAAAATGATAACATCATTTTTCACTGATTCTAATTGGAAAAATCTGCGAAATCGATGTAGCTATTGATGTTTACCAGAAAATGGTATACAAAGCTGTCAGAATGCCGCCTACAATCAATACACCCACTGTAAATGCGGGACTGAGTTTGAACATGCTTCTGTCTATTTCCAACCCCTTTCCTTTCACACCCATTTTATTTCCTATGGTACTAATCAGCCACATACCTACAATACAAATCACAAATACAAAACCCATTCTATCAAGGAAAGGGATTTCATAAATGCCTTTATCAGTTTTCGCGGCAAAACCATAAGGTTCCAGGAAAGCCAGGTTCATAAAGGCCGGAAGAAATTTAAAGAAGATGGAGAAGACAAAACCACCAACGGTTGCAAATAATGCAGCAGAGGAAGTGGTTTTTTTCCAGAAGAACCCGAGTATGAACATGGCAAAAATACCAGGCGATACAAAGCCTGTATATTCCTGTATAAATTCAAAACCCCCTTTTTTATCAATGCCCATAAAAGGAGCAATCACTACACCAATGATCAATGCCAATACCACGGTAATTTTCCCGATCCATACCATCTTCTTTTCATCTGCCTCGGGGTTGATTTTTTTCTTATAAATATCCAAAGTAAAAATCGTAGAAATACTATTGGCTTTACCGGCAAGCGATGCTACTACCGCAGCAGTTAAAGCAGCAAAAGCCAATCCTTTTAATCCGGGTCCTAACAGATTCAGCATAACCGGATACGCATTATCCTGAACGATCTCGCCATTCACCATCATTTGCTCATGAAAACCCCCATTCTGGTAAAGCACATAGGCTGCTATGCCCGGAATAACCACAATTACCGGCATCAGCAATTTGAGGAAAGCGGCAAACAGGATTCCGCTTCTGGCGGTTTTTAAATCAGCCCCCAGGGCACGTTGTGTGATATATTGATTACATCCCCAATAATTCAGGTTTACGATCCACATACCACCAAGTAAAACAGTTAATCCCGGCAGACTGATAAAATTCGGGTTATCTTTTTTCAGGATCATGTGAAAATGATCATTGGCCTTATCGGTCAGCAATTTCAGTCCGTTTAACACGCCCGTAGTACCAAATTTCTCCGATACCAGGGTAAGCGCCAGATAGGTAGTGGCCAATCCACCAACGATCAGAAAGAATACCTGGATGACATCTGTATATCCGATTACTTTCATTCCCCCGAGTGTGATAATAACGGCAAAACCCGCAAGGAAAATCATACACAGGTATAGCGGCAACCCTGAAATGGCATGAATTGCCAGGGCACCCAGGTACAAAATAGAGGTCAGGTTTACCACCACATATAATAAAAGCCAGAAAATGGCCATGATCATCGCTACTGTACTATTATACCGCTGGTTCAGAAACTGCGGCATGGTATAGATCTTGTTTTTAAGATAAACCGGTATAAAAAATATGGCTACGATCATTAGCGTAGCGGCGGCCATCCACTCGTAAGTAGAAATGGCGAGACCCATTTTAAATCCGTTACCACTCATGCCAATCATCTGTTCTGCCGAAATATTAGAAGCAATCAGTGAAGCACCGATGGCCCACCAGGTAAGCGATCCTTCAGCAAGAAAATAATCATGCGAAGCTGTGGTACTTGCTTTTTTCTTGCGCCTGTAAACCCAATAACCATAACTGGCTACTATCACAAAATAAACAAGGAATACAATGTAATCAGCTGTTTGCAATGATTTCATAAGGGCGTTCGTTTAGGGGTATTGATGAATGGTGATTATTTTTAAAATGATTATTGAATAAGACGCTTATTTTATTTCTGGTAATACATATCGTTCCATCTCAATTGATTCTTGAATTCATGGATCCTTGTGTCTTTATCTATCAAGACAAGTTCTATCCCTGCCATTTCTGCAAAATCAGTCAGGTGTTCCGTGGTCAGGTTCTGACTATAACAGGTATGGTGCGCCCCGCCCGCCAATATCCAGGCGGCACAACCGGTATGCATATTGGGATAAGGTTTCCAAAGCACCCTGGCCACGGGTAGTTTAGGCATGCTCTGCATTGGGGCAACAGCAATTACTTCATTGACCAATAACCGAAAACGATTACCCATATCAATCATAGAAGCATTCAAAGCCGGACCAGGTGCTGAATTAAATACCAATCTTACCGGGTCTGCCTTACCGCCTATGCCCAATGGATGAATCTCACAACTGGGTTTTGCATCGGCTATGCTTTCACAGATTTCCAGCATATGGCTTCCTAATACCATCCGGTTATCCGGATTAAAATGATAGGTATAATCTTCCATGAAACTATTTCCGCCTTTCATACCACTGCCCATCACTTTCATGGCCCTTACCAAGGCTGCAGTTTTCCAATCGCCCTCTCCCGCAAACCCATATCCTTTTTTCATTAATCGCTGTGC
>CAIWKU010000555.1 GCA_903913355.1 uncultured Bacteroidota bacterium
AAGATACCATTGATAAAGTGGCCCCCACCGAGGCAAGGGTATTGGTAACCGGTGAAAATGGAAGTGGAAAAGAATTGGTTGCCAGATGGCTGCATGAAAAGAGTAACCGGGCAAATGCACCCATTATAGAAGTGAATTGTGCTGCCATACCCGGCGAATTGATTGAAAGCGAATTATTCGGTCATGAAAAAGGTTCTTTCACTTCAGCCGTAAAACAAAGAATCGGAAAATTTGAACAGGCCAATGGAGGCACTTTGTTTCTGGATGAAATTGGCGATATGAGTTTGAGTGCACAGGCAAAAGTATTACGTGCTTTGCAGGAAGGAAAAATTACGCGGGTAGGCGGAGAGAAAGAGATATCAGTAGATGTTCGGGTAATTGCTGCTACCAATAAGGATTTACTTGCCGAAGTGGCAGAGAAAAATTTCAGGATGGATCTCTATCACCGGTTAAGTGTGATACTCGTGCATGTGCCTTCCTTAAACGACAGAAGAACAGATATCCCTTTATTGGTAGATAAATTTCTGGCAGATATTGCTGTTGAATATGGCCAAGCCGTAAAATCGATAGACAAAAAAGCCATGGAAGCATTACAGCAACATAACTGGACGGGCAATATCCGCGAACTCAGGAATGTGGTAGAAAGGCTGATCATTCTATCCGGAAAATCAATTGGTATGGAAGATGTGAGAAATTATGTATTGCCTATCTAAGCCCAAAACACCTTAATCATCTCCGTTGGCCCTTATTTAAGAAAACTTTCACCCGCAAACCGCCCTATTGTGGGTGAAAAGGATATTTTTGTTACTACTTAACTGTTAACTATGGGTCTAACTCTATTCATTATCGGAATTATTGGCTGGCATCTGGGCATGTATGGCATGTTTAAAAAAGCAGGCATTGAACCCTGGAAAGCATTCATTCCTTTTTATAATACCTGGCTGATTGTTGCCAAATGTAATATTCAGCGTTACTGGTTTTGGTTACAGTTAATACCCATTGCCGGTCAGTTTATCACCATCTGGATCACGATTATCTTTGTGATGCATTTCAAAAAAGTATCTGTTCCCGATCATGCTGCCACTGTTTTCTTTCCCTTTATTTATTTCCCCTACCTCGGGTTTTCCAAAAAAGAAAAATGGTATGGCAGCGAAATTCTGAAACATTATCATAAGCCAGCTTCCAGAGAATGGATTGATGCAGGTGTATTTGCGATTGTGGCAGCCACCCTTATCCGCACATTTGTTTTTGAGGCCTATGTGATTCCTACAGGCAGTATGGAAAAAACCCTGTTGATCAATGATTTCCTGTTTGTCAATAAAATGAGTTACGGGGCACGTATACCGCAAACACCGATTTCTTTTCCGTTTGTGCACAATACCATGCCTTTTTCACAAACCACCCCTTCTTATATTAAAGAGGTACAACTTCCCTATAAAAGATTACCCGCCATTACCGAAGTAAAAAGAAATGATGTAGTGGTATTCAATTTCCCGGCAGGGGATACCATTATCAATGATATCAACCATGGAAGTAAAGTGCCGTATTATGATGTATTGCGGGACACCTACAAAGGCAATAGAGAGGCCCTGGTTGCAAATGAGAGCCCATTATTGGTTCATCCGATGGACAAAACAGATAACTACATCAAAAGATGTGTGGCTGTTCATGGGGATCAAATACAGGTGAAGGGGGGCGTATTGTTTGTCAATAATCAACCCGCATTTATTCCGCCGGGTTCGCAAACTGAATATTTAGTAGTTACCAATGGCAGTCCTTTCCCGGAAGATTTTTTTAAGGAAGAGCTGGGCATTGATCCGGAAAACCCGGATGATCAGTTAGTACCTACCAACCAGCCCAATACACTCAAGATCAATATGACCCATGAGGAAGCTGAAAAAGTAAAAAGGCAACCGAATGTAAAATCCATCAGTCTGTATAATGATAATATGGTAGGACAGACATTCCCCTTTGATGAAGCAAATTATCCCTGGACGGTAGATAACTATGGACCCTTAACGGTTCCTAAAAAAGGGGACGTATTACCCTTAAACCCAAAAACCATTGCGCTTTACCGTCGTTTGATCATCACGTATGAACATAATACGATGGATGAAGTAAATGGGAAATACATTATTAATGGAAAAGAGGCCACCAGTTATACGACCAAATACGATTATTACTGGATGATGGGAGATAACAGGCACCGTAGCCAGGATAGCCGTTTCTGGGGATTTGTTCCGGAAACCCATGTGGTGGGAAAAGCTTCCCTGATCTGGTTTAGCTGGGATAAAGGACCCAGATGGAAGCGCCTGTTTAATGGAATAAAATAAAATGTATACCTTTATTGACCGATGGGGTCCTCATGGCTAATGGCTTTGAGGACTTTTTTGTCTAAATAGATTACCATGAATCGAGAAACAATCAGTTTTACATTCGAAGTGTATGATTCGGTTGAAGAATTATCCGCAGAGGATGCCTGGCTGTTACAGGAAGCAAGAAAAGTAACCAACCAGGCCTATGCCCCTTATTCGCAATTCAATGTAGGCGCCATTGCCCGTTTAACCAATGGAGAAACCGTTACCGGCACCAACCAGGAAAATGCCAGCTACCCGGTAGGCTTGTGCGCCGAAAGAGTATTACTATCCGCTGCATCATCTATCTACCCCAATGTGCCCATAGAAACCATGGCCATCAGTTATCACAATACAAAAGGAGAAAGCGACCGCCCCGTAACCCCCTGCGGCATCTGCCGACAAACCCTTGCAGAATACCAGCTACGTCTCAACCATCCCATTCGCCTAATCTTATCCGGCCTCGAAGGAAAAATCTATATCATCCCCCAATCAAATATGCTACTCCCCCTCGGCTTCAACAGCTCCGACCTACAATAAATTCAACCCCAAACTCCAAACCCCCAACCCCAAACTAAAAAAGCGTTTGCACCCCATGCGCCACTTTAAACTCATGCCCCAATAACCATTTTTTCCGCCATTTCCCCCCCGAATAACCCACCAAGGAACTATCACTGCCAATAACCCGATGGCAGGGTATGATGATGGCAATATTATTTTTTCCATTCGCCGAAGCCGCTGCACGAATGACTTTGGGATCACCCAGGCGTTTAGCGAGGTCCATATAGCTAATGGTTTTTCCATAAGCAATCTCCATCAACTCATTCCAAACCCTTGTTTGAAACTCTGTTCCTTCCTGGTGTACGGGTAGTGTGAAATTTTTGCGGCTGCCATGAAAATATTCAATCAATTGTTCGGTGCACTGGTGCATCACTTCGGTAATACCGGGCTCACCATACGTGAGCTGATCTGGGTTATCTACAAAAGTTAATTCACCGATATACTGATCTGTACCGCCCAGTTTAAGCAGTCCAATCGGACTCTCATAATACGTATAATGCAGTTCACTCATTGTAGGGCAAGATTCAGTACACCATAAATATAGTATGTTGTAGAATTCTGCAACTAATTTTCTGGTTTGACTTAGTTTTTTGGGATGATGATACCTGCCTCTTTGCTAAAATCGATGAACCCCCGTTAACCTATTTTTTGTCCGTTCAGCGTAGTTTTATCTGTTTGCAGCAGGATCACCTGGTTATCTGCATCATACACACCCAATACAAGACATTCACTGAAAAAATTAGCAATCTGTCTGGGCGGAAAATTCACAACCGCTACCACCTGCTTACCCACCAGTTCCGAAACAGAATAATGATGTGTAATCTGCGCCGAACTTTTTTTAATACCCAAGGGTCCAAAATCAATCGTCAACTGATAAGCCGGCTTCCTAGCCTTCGGAAAATCAGCAGCTTCCAAAATGGTTCCGGAGCGAATATCTATTTTCTCAAAGTCTTCCCAGGAAATCATAGTAATTTGAAAATTTGAAAATTTGAAAATTTGAAAATGAAGCAATTCCGCAATTCAGCAATTTGGCAATTTGAAAATAGGTCTGTTCGCACAAACTAACGGAATTTCTGCTTACTTTCATTTTCAAATTCTCAAATTCTCAAATTTTCAAATTCTCAAATTGTATTCTTATGAAACGCAACGCAACCGCCGTTTGGAACGGTTCTGGAAAAGAGGGAAAGGGCACCCTTTCTACACAAAGTACTGTTTTGAACAAAACGCAATACTCATTTAATTCCCGCTTTGCAGAGGGAGTGGGTACCAATCCTGAAGAGTTAATGGCTGCAGCACATGCAGGATGTTTTACCATGAAACTTACCTTCGTTTTAGGTGCAGCCGGGTTTACACCCGATGAACTGGAAACCAGTTGTGCGATTTCTTTGGAAGATGGGGTAATTACCAAATCTGAACTGGTGGTAAAAGCCAAAGTACCCGGTATCACACCTGCACAATTTCAGGAATGTGCGGCCGATGCAAAAGCCAATTGCCCGGTGAGCAAAGCGTATAATATGGAGATTAGCCTGGAAGCAAGCCTGGTGTAATGATACAGGAATAGATAATTTATTGCAGCACGGATTATATCTGTGCTGCTTTTTTTAGCGCCAGACCTATTGATCCAACAGGTCTGCCAGACTAATCAGCTCTTTCTTCTTGTAATCATTAGAGGGCAGGTCAAAACATTTGGCCACTTCTTCCAGTAAGATCTGGATGATGCGTTTATGGGATTGGGGTTTGAAATAAGAAGGAGAGGGAGGCACAGATATCCGCTTAAAATAATTTTCTACATCCTTATGCGAAAAAGCCTGCCCCGTGGTGGCATCTACATAAAAATGAATCTTATCCTGCGGGTGACCCACATAGGTTGCCGGATCATAATCGGAATGATAGAACGCAATGATACATTGCTTGGGGATATGAATAATCTTGGCATTGATATCCAGTAAATCGCACATCACCTGGTACAGGATCCCATTGGTTAAGGCGTTTCCTTTTTTGCTTTCCAGTACTTTATGAATAAAGAAATCTTCCGGGTGTTCGTAATTCACTTCCACCCCTTTTAGATTATAGTAATTGTAAATAATGCTGGACAGCACATTCGCCTGCTCCAATGGCGTTAAAAAACTGTTTAGTTCCAGCCATACATTGCGTCGAATTTTTTCTATGTCCTGCAATACAGGGGTAGAATGCAGATCAGGATATTGAAATTTTGAAACCAGTAATGCCCCAAACAAAAGATCATGGTAGGCACTGTCTCTCCATTCAATCAAATCATTTCTCAGATCGCTGAAATGTAAATGATGAATGATCATCTCAATACGTTCCTGCACATCCTGGCTAAGCGTGGTTTCCCATAAATGCTCCAGGTTGGGGATGATATTCTTCCCGTATGCCACGATCTTTTCCGATACGGTTGAATAAACTTCTTCATCCGGATCATCTATCAGGGTAAACAATGCATTGATTTCACGGGTTTCCTGCATAGGCTTGATCAATACAAAAATGCTTTTTAAGGAACCATTCCTTGAAATACATCCTGTTTGTCTTGTCAAACTAAATTAAATTTTAGTTAGCATCCCCTGTTAAGTTATCCCATGACTGTGGAAATATGGGGAATTTGTTGAATAATAAAATACTTATATACACGTTACCACACAGCCACTTATATAAAAAATTTAAAATTAACACCCGCCCATAGGCATAAATAAGTACTTTTGCCCGGTATCATTTAAAGCGTATTATGTCACAATTTGCCATTCCTAAATTTCCGGCAGTTACCCATTCCCTTCACTCAGAATTGAAAAAAAGAGTGCAGGAGTACTTTGAGCAAAGAGGTATTGATTCAACAGGAAACCCGAATTTGTTTAGCAAAGCCATCATCCTGGTGGTTGCTTTTATAGCTGTATATATTCATTTATTGTTCTGGACACCTGTTTGGTACCTGGCACTGGGTGAATGTGTGATCATGGGCGGTATCGTGGCCGCTATTGGGTTTAATGTAATGCATGATGGTAGTCACGGTAGTTTTAGTAAAAACAAAGTGATGAACCGGGTGGCGGCTTCCTCCATCAGTTTATTAGGCGCCAATCATTTTATGTGGAATATGAAGCATAATATGATCCACCATAGTTTTACCAATATTGACGGGGTAGATGATGATATTGAAATCGGATTCCTGATGCGTATGGCACCTACCCAGAAAAGATATATGATGCATCGTTTCCAGCATTTGTATTTCTGGTTCCTCTATATGATGCTCTATGTTTTCTGGTTATTCTTTACCGATTATAAAAAATACTTTTCACGCAAAATCGGAATTGTTCCATTAAAGAAAATGAGTTTTATGGATCATTTCGAGTTCTGGGCAGTAAAAGTGTACCATGCGGCTGCGTTTATTGTGATCCCGATCATTTGTCTGGGTTGGGTAAAATGGCTGGTGGGTTTTATGGTCATGAGTATGGTAGCTGGTTTTGTACTAAGCATCGTATTTCAATTGGCACATACGGTTGAGCAAACAGAGTTTCCGATAGCCGATGTGGTTACCCATAAACTGGCCGATGAGTTTGCTACACACCAGATAAAAACCACTGCCAATTTCGCTACCCGTAATAAACTGGTTAGCTGGTTAGTGGGTGGATTGAATTTCCAGATCGAGCACCATCTGTTCCCAAAAATTTCTCATGTGCATTATCCTGCCATCAGCGAGATCGTAAGATCGGTTTGCAGGGAATACCAATTGCAGTATATCGAATACCCTACTATGCGTAAAGCAGTTTGGGCACATGTACGGTTTCTGAGGCAGTTGGGGAAATATGATTAATGAGATTACTACTGAATAATCTATAAAGAAAAGCCCGGAAATATTTCCGGGCTTTTCTTTTTTAGAGGTGGTCCTATACTAGTAGGATTTAGGCAAACCATAAATTGATAACCAAGTTTTCTCTTTCTGAAACTTGCCAATAAAAATGTAGAATTTAACATAAAAGGCCTACCTCCTCAGATGAAAGACATTTGCGTAATTTTCAATAGACAGTTTTCGCTAATCAAGATAACTTATCATACCCTGCCCCATCGGGGCTACCGCCCTGTAGCCCATCATAATTTTTGATATTCCAATGCCCCATAGGGGCTAACCTAATAGTTAGCACTGAGCGAAAGATCGATTATTCTCAGGGTAGCCCCTACGGGGCATTATAGATAGTTGGGTGTGGGAGGGCGGTTATAGGGCTTTAGCCCCTATGGGGCATTAGGAATTAATGGGTTATCCTATTAAATTGCTTACTCTATGACAAATTTAGAATTCAATATAAAAAAGCTTCCAGCTCAGCGGAAAGATATTTGTGCCGAAATTCTCAAAAGCGGCTTTTCATAAAATGAAGATAACTTTCCATATCCTGCCCCGTAGGGGCTGCAGCCTTGTAGCCCATCGTGTTTTTTTGTATTCCAATGCCCCATAGGGGCTAACCTTATGGCTGGCACTAAGCGATAGATTGATTACCCTCAGGGTAGCCCCTAAGGGGCATTATGGTTGGGTGTGGGAGGGCGGTTATAGGGCTTTAGCCCCTATGGGGCATTAGGAATTAATGGGTTATCCTATTAAAATACTTAGGCTATTACAAATTTAGAATTCAAAATAAAAAGATTCCAACTCAGC
>CAIWKU010000556.1 GCA_903913355.1 uncultured Bacteroidota bacterium
CCAGCAATTCATCTGTAAAAATGTATTTATAAAGAATGGTGACGGCCCTGCACTGAAAATTCCTATTGCTCATGGAGAAGGTCGGTATCATGCCGACGAAACGACTTTGGATGAATTGGAGAAAAATGACCAGGTAATATTCAGGTATTGTGATGAGCAGGGTTATGTAAGTGCCACAGCTAATCCCAATGGAGCGATAAGAGGAATTGCTGGTATCAGGAATAAACAAAACAATGTTTTCGGAATGATGCCCCATCCGGAACGAGCTTCTTCAACTGAGATGTCAAATATAGATGGTAGGAAAGTATTCGAAATACTTGGCCTTAATTAGGCGGCCTTGTAAGTAAACTCATTTTGTAACGTCATTTAAGTACTTATTGATATCAATACTATGAAAAAAATAACGGCAGCACTTGTTTTTACATTTATGACAGCCATGGCTATTGGACAGGTTGAAAACCCGGTTACCTGGTCTTATGAAGCCAAGAAAAAAACGGCGGATACCTATGAGATAGTGATTACAGCATTGATAGACAATCCCTGGCATATCTATTCTCAAAATACGGCTAAAGGCGGTCCGATTGCTACAGAAATCAAATTCAAACCCAATCCGCTGCTACTGGTGAAAGCGGGTAAACCCAAAGAATTGGGAAAGATAGAAACGGTAATGGATAAAAACTTCGGCGATAAACCCATTCAGGTATCTTTTTTTAGTGATAAAGTACAGTTTGTACAAACGGTAACGGTAAAAGGAAATGTAAAAACCAATATCGCCGGCACCGTTGAATATATGGTTTGTAACGACAGTAAATGTTTACCTCCTACTAAAAAGTCGTTTGACCTTAAACTGCAATAATGAGGAAAATCGCCCTTTTCTTTTTAGTAGGCATTATTGGCCTTAACCGTTTAACCGCCCAGGAAACAAAGCCAGTGCAGGTTATCTTTACTACTACCCGGGCAAATGATAGCATTGTTTACCTGGATATAAAAGCCACCATCAGTAAAGGGGTTTCTGTTTTTTCTATTAAAAAAGCCAATCCGGAAGATCCATTTATAAGCCAATTAGTAATAGATAGCGGAGCGGCTTATCAAAAACAGGCTGATACACTAACGGAAATAGGAAATGCAGAATTGGTAAAACAGACTAATGGAAATATAGTAAATCGCCTGTTTTCTAATGATGTGGTTTTTCGCTTTCCATTTCATATTGCAGCAAAAGACAGTACTGTTTTAGCGGGGTCATTCAACTGGCTGGCAAAAAAAGGGGAAGAATTTCCCAGCGGCTCGGAAATTTTTTTAATAAAGGTTCACCCTGTTCCTGTAATTACTAACGATACTAGTGGCACGGATATCACTTCTAAGGGACAGTCATTATGGAAAGTATTTTTGGTTTGCTTTCTTACCGGTATTATCGCGATTATCACACCTTGTGTATTCCCATTGATTCCTGTTACTGTGAGTTTCTTTTTAAAAAGAAGTAAATCGAGGGCAGAAGGATTACAAAATGCCATTTGGTACTCTTTGTCTATCATTCTGATCTATACCATTCCTACACTATTATTGACACTGGTTTTCGGAGATAAAATATTATATAATATCTCTACCAGTGCCATCTCAAATATTTTGTTCTTTATCATTTTCATTGTATTTGCCATTTCCTTTTTTGGTGCATTTGAATTGGAGCTTCCCAATAGTTGGGCTAATAAAGCGGATCAGCAGGCCGGGAAGGGCGGTATCTTGGGTATTTTTTTCATGGCACTTACCCTGGTGATTGTTTCCTTTTCCTGCACTGGACCGTTAGTAGGCACTTTGTTGGGTCAAACAAGTACCAAAGGGGTTTCCATTGCACCCGTGCTGGGCATGCTGGGTTTTGGAACAGGCTTGGCATTACCTTTTTCTTTATTTGCCTTCTTCCCTTCTATGCTTCAATCCTTACCCAAAAGTGGGGGATGGCTGAATTCAGTAAAAGTTACTTTTGGTTTTATCGAGCTGGCATTAGCCATGAAATTTTTATCAAATGTTGACCTTGCTTATCACTGGCATTTACTTGACAGAGATGTTTTCCTGGTTTTCTGGATCGTTATCTTTGGTCTATTAGGTTTATACCTTATTGGAAAACTGACGTTCTCTCATGACAGTGAATTGAAATTTGTGAGTGTGCCCCGTTTATTCTTTGCTATTTTCTCTTTCTGTTTTACTTTATATATGGTTCCGGGTTTATGGGGCGCCCCGTTGAAATTGCTGAGTGGATTTATACCACCTGCTACTACGCAGGAGTTTAACCTGGAAGAACTCAAATATAAAATTGACGGATTAAGTAGTGGCGCTTCTCAACAGGGGAGTCCTGCTTCGTCCTCTCATTCCATAGCATTACCGCCTTCAAGGTATACCGATAAACTACATGTTCCTTTTGGCTTGGTTGCCTACTATGATTTATCGGAAGGAATGGCTGCGGCTAAAGCGTTAAACAAACCGGTAATGCTGGATTTCACCGGACATAGCTGTGCCAATTGTCGCAAGATGGAAGAACAGGTTTGGAAAAACCCAGAAGTATTGAGGCGAATCAAAGAGAATTTTGTGTTGATTAGTCTTTACGTAGATGAATCAACAGAATTGCCCCCTGCGGAACAGGTTACCAGTCCCAATGGAGATAAAATAACAACCCTTGGCGAAAAAAACCTCGAATACGAAGTATCCAAATTCGGGTTTAATGCCCAGCCGCTATATAAATTTATAGATCTCGAGGGTAATCCCTTAAGCGATGTAAAATATAGCTACGATCCGGATGTGCAGAAATTTATTGACCACCTGGATACGGTTAAAGCAGCATTTGAGAAGCGAAAAAAAATAGCTAATCTAATAGCAAGCCAAGGTGGCAGGCATTCATTTCTAATATAGCAGGCAAATCGAAGTTTATAATGCAATTTGTTTCTCAACCATCATTTTACGGAGGTTGATTAGTCCGTAACGCATACGTCCCAACGCAGTATTGATACTGCAATTCGTGATCTGGGCGATTTCTTTGAAACTCAAATTGGCATAATGTCTTAATACAATGATCTCTCTTTGTTCTTCAGGAAGTAGGTCAAGCATTAATCGAACCCTTTCATGGCTCTCACCTTGCATAATCCTGGCATCGGGGCCTTCTTCCGTTAATTGAATGATCTCAAAAATGTCTTTGTTATCACTGGTTTTGATGGTAGGGGTACGCTTTACTTTCCTGAAATAGTCCACACATAGATTATGCGCAATCCGAAGTGCCCATGGCAGAAATTTACCCTCTTCTGTATACCGCTTATTTTGCAGCGTATCTATAATTTTAATGAAAACATCCTGAAACAGGTCTTCCGCAAGGTAGCTGTCCTTTACAAAAAACAGAATAGAAGAAAATACCTTATCCTTATAGCGAAGGGTTAAGGCTTCAAAAGCCCCGGTGTCGCCATCCTGGAACGAGCGTATTAATTCATTATCAGATGCCTGATCTAATGCTCTCATAACATTGGGTTTTGAGTCAGTTTGGGTTCTCGCTTCAGGATATTGGTGCAAGTTTTACTTCAGATTTTTATACTAACTCATTATATTTCAGCGACAAATTATACATCTTTTCATATCTCCGGACTTTTGTGGAAAAGAAGATTTTTAGGGGTTGGGGTTATGCACATATCTCAATTATGCACAAATCGAATTCTTTGTGAAAAGACGACCCTCGGATTTGATAAATTGGGTGGTTTCTAAACTTAAAGGCGAATAATGTGTTTAATTTGTAGACTCTATGGCAACAAAAACAAAAGCTCCGCAATTAGAACATAGTAAAGATGATTCAGGGGATATCCTTGTAAGAGGAGCACGTGTTCATAACCTAAAGAATGTTACAGTAAGTTTTCCGCGAAATAAACTGATTGTGGTAACAGGGGTATCGGGTAGTGGCAAATCATCTCTTACTATTGATACTTTATTTGCTGAGGGACAACGCAGGTATGCAGAGAGTCTGAGTGCGTATGCAAGACAATTCATGGCAAGAATGGAAAAACCCGACGTGGATTATATCAAAGGGTTATGTCCCGCAATTGCCATTGAGCAGAAAGTAATTACCAGAACACCCAGAAGCACGGTGGGTAGTATGACCGAGATATATGATTATCTCCGGCTGCTC
>CAIWKU010000557.1 GCA_903913355.1 uncultured Bacteroidota bacterium
CAACCTATTTGGGGTGAAGTAAAAAACATACGTAATCACTATAAGCAAGTAATCATTCATCTAAAACAAAAAAGCGGTAATCATCGATTACTGGATATTGTTTTCCGGGTATTTGAAGATGGGGTAGGGTTTAGGTATGTATTTCCAAAGCAACCCAATCTCAAATATTTTGTAGTTACTGATGAATTGACGCAGTTTAATCTTACTTCAGATAATCAAACCTTTTGGATACCGGGGGATTATGATTCTAACGAATATCCGTATACTATTTCACGTATCAGTAAGATTGATAATGCTTCCATGGTGGCTAAAAGCACGGCCATTGCCGTTCGGATAGCGCCTGATACAAAAGCGGTGCAAACGCCCTTGATGATGAAGACCCCGGATGGTGTCTATATCAATATTCACGAAGCGGCATTGCTTAATTATTCGGCTATGCAATTACATGTTGAGAACAGTAATTATCATTTGACTGCCAGTCTTGTTCCGGATGCGTATGGGAATAAAGCTTATTTGCATGCACCATCACATACACCCTGGCGTACCATTATCATCAGTGATAAAGCCACAGATATACTAGCCTCTAAAATGATACTCAACCTCAATGAACCTTCTAAAACCAGCAATACTTCCTGGATCAGGCCCATGAAATTTGTGGGTGTATGGTGGGAAATGCAAACGGGCAAAGGCAGCTGGAACTATTCTGATTATCCCGATAGTCTGGGTAAAGATGGGAAACTGATACCCAACGGAAAACATAGTGCCAACACAACCAATGTTAAAAAATATATTGATTTTGCGGCAGCCAGCCATATTAAAGGAGTATTGGTTGAAGGATGGAATAGGGGATGGGAAGACTGGTTTGGTAACTGGAAAGAAAATGTATTTGATTTTGTAACTCCTTATCCGGATTATGATGTACAAGAGATTGTTCGTTATGCCAAATCAAAAGGCGTATCCATGATCATGCATAATGAAACATCCGGGTCCGCTACTAATTATGAAAGACAGCTGGATACAGCCTACCGTTTTATGAACCGTTTTGGATTTCCGGCCGTAAAAACAGGATATGTAGGTAAGATCATTCCCAGAGGAGAACACCATGATGGCCAATGGATGGTCAATCATTATGAACGTGTTGCCGAAAAAGCATTGGAGCATCATGTAATGATAGATATGCATGAACCCATGCGTCCCACCGGTGTACAAAGAACCTATCCTAACTGGATGGCCAATGAAGCAGCCAGGGGTAATGAGTACAATGCATTTACGGATGAAGGAAATACGCCCGAACATGAAACCATCCTGCCTTTTACACGATTAATGGGCGGACCAATGGATTATACACCGGGAATCTTTAAGTTAAAAGGGTATGCGGGATATGCTCCGGAAAGACAATTACATTCAACATTGGCCAAACAACTGGCTTTATATGTTACTTTATATAGCCCCATACAAATGGCTGCCGACCTGCCCGAGAATTATCTTGCGAAACCAGATGCTTTCCAATTTATTAAAGATGTGGCGGTTGACTGGGATGATACAAAAATACTGGAAGCAGAGCCTGGAGAGTATATTACCATGGCCAGAAAAGAGAAAGGAAAAAGCAATTGGTTTTTAGGAGCGATTACCAATGCTAACGGGCGAAGTACCGATATCAGTCTGCAATTTCTTGACCCAGGAAAAAAATACATTGCCACTATTTATGCAGATGCGGTTGATGCAGATTATCGAAAAAAGCCGGAAGCTTATCAGATTACAAAGAAAACAGTAACGGTAGGTTCAACAATTCATTTGGTATTAGCCAATGGTGGTGGAGCAGCGGTAAGTTTTATTCCGGTGAAATAAATTTTTAGTAAACCAATACGGCTATTTTCAATTACAATTATTAATTTAAATAATTGAATTTTTTTTTCAATGCAAGATATTCCAGTACCAACAAGTTGTTATATGCCTCACACGTGTAATAAAACTTTCCTACATGGCTTCCGCAAACCCATTGTTTCAAAGGATTGGGAAGCATTGAGCCCATATTCGCGATAAAGAAAGCAAAGGAATTTTCTTCAACCAGCGACTCCAGACTAGTCGCAATTTGCAATTCCTTGGAAGGGGGGCTTACTCCCCATCTGATTAAGGCACTATTGAGTAATATTTCGTCCATGAACTGGTTAGTTTGTGCAAGTGCCATTTTGGCTTCTTCAATTAGTTGCGGTTTTAATTTTTCTAGCTCCGGTATCGGCTTTACTGACATCAATCTTGCCAGGTGATACAGTATAACAGGTGTCCTACTATAATGTGGAGATATATATTCGGATGATCGAATATGTTTTTTTTCTGTCACCACTTTTTCAATAAATTCTAGGCTGGCGCTATCAGCAGGAGTCCAGCTAAGATGATATCGCTGTACAAAAAATAACACATTTGCCAAAACACATACATCAAAATCAACTGGCATTTTTAAACCAAACCAGGTAGAATAAGCACCAATATCCTGGTAATCTTTAAAAGTATTCCGAATCTTTTTTTCTGGGCGATTAGTAAATTGTTGCATTAGGGAATGAACTTTAATGGCAGTTGAATCTGGGGAGTTCAATGCCAGCAACATGATCACTGTATCATCAAGGTCATCTGGCAACGCCTGTTTTTTATCAAACAAATTCAGCCAACCACTATTTGGAAAAATCTTGGGTGTGTCAGTAGGCCACATATTATAAGTAGACTTTCCCTTCAGATTCTGAAATTTTGGAAAAACCTCTAAGGAACGCTTAATAATCTGTTTTGCTTCTTCCTGCTGATAACGAGTTAATTGAGGGCCTATATCTTGTAAAGTCATATCAATTAAACCAGTAAAAAAGATAGTGACATCTGCTTTTTCACGGCTTTTATTCAAAGCATATAAACGATAAGAAGGAATAATGCCTTTAGGAAAAACGCCAGATTCCTTGCATTGCAAATCAGCAATTCTTTTTAATAACTGACCCATCACCAGTGTATCACTTGCAAAGCAAAGATTACAGGCTAACAATAATGCGGTAAGCCAATATATATGTCTCAGGTATTTCATAAGCCAGGATTACGAAAATACAAAGTAA
>CAIWKU010000558.1 GCA_903913355.1 uncultured Bacteroidota bacterium
CCTCCGTTTCCATCGAGGAGATGAGTGATTCTTTACCAACCGGAACAGGTTGTTCAATTAGTTCAACCGGCTTTTTTTCTGTGGCTTTGATAAATTTTTGCAGATCCTCTTTTGAATAACCCTGGTTGGCATCTACACGTATGATCATATTGTTTTTAAACCTTTCCTGTAAAAGCAATATTCTTTCAATATCTTCTTCTATGTTAAGTCCGGTTTTTACTTTTAATATTTTAAACCCCAGTTGATAATAATTTTCTGCTTCTTCCAGGGTTTGAGAGGGATTCATGATACCTATGGTAACAGAGGTAGGAAGTGATTTTATTTTTCGACCATAAAAATCTACGACAGAAATGCCCAGGTATTTTGCAAACGCATCATGCAGTGCAATATCTATTGCGGCAATCGTTCCGGGTAAATGGGTAAAATGCCGGGTAACTTCGAAAATGATCTGACGAAAATGCCGGATATCTCTGCCAATCAGTTCCTGTACAAAATGTGTTTCCAGGTTTTGCAGGGTTTGTTGTGGATTTTCTCCTACTACTGATTCTGCAGGGCTCGCCGATCCCATCCCAATGATCCCATTTTCGAGTTCAATTTCGAGAAATACCAGGGCCACATCACTCATTGTGCTATAAGCAATCGTATAAGGCTTGGTTAATGGCATTTCCTTAATATAGGGTCTTATATATTTTATTTTCATAGTAAGATTGACTTTATAACAGGAATGATTTTTTCGACTCCTTCTTCAATAGGTAATAATACAGGGATATCTAACTCTGCTTCGTATTGTTTTTGAAAAGTAAATGCTTCTTCCTGGCTACAATCTTTTGTATTAAGTACCAACGCAATCACTTTCGATCCGAATTTTTCTATGATGTCTATTTCTGAGGCAGCAGAAGGTATTTCTCCCCAATGCGGATCATCATCAAAATATTTTCTGGTTGGTGCATATACCAATACTACTTGTTTGGCATTGCCGGATAAGAGTAATTCCAGGCCACAAGGGCCGCTTGGGTTTCTAAGCGATGATTGTCCTTCTAAAAATATAATATCTGCTCCGGTTTCCTTACTACAGCTTACAATAGCATGTTCCAATTCTCCAGAAACAAAATCATTTAAAGTAGAATCAAGTACAAAGCCATATTTTCCGCCTTGCAACCAACCTGTCTGACCTGTATAAATCATTTCAGCTTTTAACCCAATTTGACGGCATGCCTGTGTTAATAACCTGGCTGTGGTTCTTTTACCAACGGCACAATCTATTCCCATTACTGCGATGATAGGGGCTTTTACAGAAAAGATTTCTCCTTTCCAGAAATGCAGATCTTTTTTAGGTTTTGGTTTTCTGATATCAATCAGTTGTACATTATTTGCAGTTGCCAGAGATAGTATCTCCGGATTTTCGGATAAAAATTCATGTAATCCATTTACAATAGATAATCCTCTGCCAATGGCCTGCTTTATGATAATCAGCATATCCGGGGGTAAATAACCACCTACAGTGGCCACACCTATAATCAAAAATCGTATATCTGATAATTGTGTAAGAGCATCATCGAGTGAAGCAAATACAGGAATATTTCGATGTTTGCCATCCAGGATTTCACCGGCATCTCTGCCAGCTGTTTCACTGTTATCAATCACTCCGGCTATATGGTATCTTTCTGTTCCCCTGATTAGCCCGTGCGCAGTTTTCGCATCATTGGCTTTTAATAAGCCATTTGTCAGAACCAATGCATTGTGCATACGATTTCAATTTATTGTACGGATTTTTTTTTAATAAGTTTACCTGGATATTTTCCAGTTGATTTTTTATTCGAGTAAACCAATTCACCATTTACCCATACTTTACTGATCCCATCTGATAAAGCCTTGTTATTGGAAACAGAAGCGTTATCCTTTATGGTTGCAGGATTGAATAAAACCAGGTCA
>CAIWKU010000559.1 GCA_903913355.1 uncultured Bacteroidota bacterium
ATTTTACCACCACGATAACCAAAAAAGATAATACGGGTATATTGGTGGAAGGCGCTTATCATTTTTCTCATTCTGTAACACTGCATGATGGCACCAGTTCTGTCAATCAAAGTCAATGGCGATTTATGGAAACTGTGCATGGAAGGAATTATATTTCATTATCTACCTCCGATTTTAGTCCCGGGCATAAAATAACGCTGGTGTTAAGTAAACGGTTGCAAAGCCTCAGAAAAAAATATCAAACCACAATCTCCATTTCTTATAGAGGTGAATCGGGGTCCGGATTAAGTTATGTTTACAGTAATGGCAGTATGACAAGAGATGATGGAATCAATGGGGGTAATGACCTGATATATGTCCCTACTCCAAAAGATTTGGACGGAATGATTTTCTTACCTTATACAGCGGGAATGCAGGTAGTAACTGCACAGCAGCAAAAGGATGCGTTTGAAAAATATATATCCCAGGAGAAGTATCTGAGCCTGCAAAGAGGTAAATATGCAGAACGAAATGGAAGCCGAACTCCTTTTACCCATATCGTTGATCTGAAAATAAAAGAGGAACTGAATTTTATGATATCCGGGAAAAAATACCAGGTTCAATTAAGTCTTGATGTGTTTAATATCGGCAATCTTATTAACCGAAACTGGGGGCGCAGGTATTATCAACCAAATGATAATTTTGCTCCATTATCTTTTATGGGGTACCTGAGTGAAACCCAGCTAATACCCCAGTATCGTTTTGATCCCCATCAATTGCAGTCTTCTCCCTGGTTAGTAAGCAATAGTCTTTCCCCCTCTTTTACTGCAAGATGGATAGCCCAGATGGGAATCCGTTTTACTATTTACTGAGTAAGTTTTTATCAGAATTGAAACAACTCAAACTTATTTACCCCACCCCCATTTCAAAAATTGAGGAAATGCCGAAGCCCAGGTTGGCACATCATGCTTTCCCTCTTCTAGTTCTAAATAATGGATATGTTCATCAGTATATCCTTTTGCTTTTAATTCAACAATCAGGTCCAGGGCATCATCAATAGAATCAATTACTCCATTCTGATTCCTATCAGCCGTCTCATCTAATCTGCCACATTCAATAAAAATTTTCAGCCAGGGATAAAACCCACCTTTTCTCACCTGCAAGTGCATTAATTTATCCTGTTCTTCATCATATCCATCTTCATATCCTTTTCTCCGCCACCATAATGAAGGGCTGAACAAACCTACTTTCCCGAATTCACTGGCCTGGTTCCAGACAATATCCAAAGCGCTTAATGCCCCTAAGGAAAACCCGGCAAATGATTTGTGTTTGAAAGAAGGTGTGTTATATTTTTTACGGATAAATGGAATCAATTCATCAAAAATGAATTTCGAATACAATCCCGCTCTCGCGCCTCTCCCTTTATAATCAGCTGAATAAGCTGTTCCATATTCCATTCTTCTGTCGTGGCCACAGTGAATGCCCACACATAATAAAGGTTCAATAGAATTAGTGGCGAGTAACTCAGCAAGAATTTCTTCAAAGGGCATTTTTATTAGATCCTGGCCATCATTGATCAATAAAAGGCTTAACGGAACCGTATTATCTGATACAAGAGGAAGGTATACATCAACGATCACATCTCTTTCCAGGTATTCTGAGATAAGGGTGATTTGCTCTACGGTTACAGACGAAACTGCATTGGGGGTATTATCGGCCATATTTTCAAAAATAATGTAATGGTAACAATTTATTTGAATAGAAATTTCAAACAAGCCATATTCAGGATTGGGCTCTGGTAAAATCCGCTTCCTGAAAAGAGGGGGTTAGGAAAAAACGCTTTTTTTATTTCAATTCAGTTTTCTTAAATTGACAGTTAAAAGGCTCAAGGCACTGTTCGTTTTACCCATCAAACACCTATGCATCATGAAAAAGATTGGTATCTTATTTGGTCAGGAAAGAAGTTTTCCGCTGGCTTTTGTTGAGAGAATCAACAGCAAAAATATTCCAGGAATTACTGCTGAACCCGTTCGCATTGATAAAGTAATGCAGGGGGAACCCAGTGGTTATGCCGTTATTATTGACAGAATCAGCCAGGATATCCCTTTTTACCGGGCTTATCTTAAAAACGCAGCTTTATGTGGTACCGCGGTGATCAATAACCCTTTCTGGTGGAGTGCCGATGAAAAATTTTTTAATAATTGTCTGGCTACAAAAATTGATGTCCCCGTTCCAAAAACCGTGATCCTTCCTTCCAGGGATTTACCACCAGATACTTCTGATCAGTCATTCAGTAATCTGGCTTACCCACTCGACTGGGAAGGGATATTTCAATATGTTGGCTTCCCGGCCTATATGAAACCTTTTGCAGGTGGAGGTTGGAAAAATGTATATAAGCTGACCGATATGGATGATTTTTTTGAAAAGCATAGTGAAACCAATCAATTGGTGATGTTGCTGCAGGAAGAAATCATTTTTGAAGAATACTATCGGTGTTATTGTATTGGTGGAAAACATGTTCGAATTATGTCTTATGAACCCCGAAACCCGCACCACCTGCGATATGTAGCAGATTTCAAACCATCAGCAGAAAAGCTAAAACTCATGGAAGATATTGTTCTTCGGATCAACAAATATCTGGGCTACGATTTCAATACAGTAGAGCTCGCGCTAAGAGACGGGGTTCCTTATGCGATTGATTTTTGTAATCCTGCACCGGATGCAGATATCAAAAGCGTGGGGCAGGAAAATTTTGACTGGGTAGTAGAGACTGCTGCCAACTATGCTATTGAAAAAGCACAATCATTGGTAGAAGGTGGAGATAATTTAACCTGGGGAGAATATATCAAAAGAGGAAGTACCGGAAAGAAATTATATTAAACTGCTAGTGTCTGCTGCTGATTGCCTGGTGGAAATGAAAATTAGCCCCCATCAGTGTTACATGATAAACCAACCCGTATTATGGCAAATCTGAGTTACAAACATTTTACTTTAGGTGTTGAAGAAGAGTATATGGTACTTGACCCTGTTACAAGGGAATTAAAAAGTCATGAGCAAAAGATTGTTGTAGAGGGGCAAAAGATTCTGAAAGACAAAGTAAAAGCAGAAATGCACCAGGCAGTAGTGGAAGTGGGTACAGATATTTGCAAGAATATTGAAGAAGCCTATAATGATGTTGCTTCCCTTAGGGGCAATATAGCCCAGATAGCGGGTGATCTTGGCTTGTGGGTAGGTGCTTCCGGAACCCATCCCTTCAGTCATTGGGAAACCCAACTGATTACGGATCATGTACGTTATAACCAGATCGTGAATGAGTTACAGGAAGCTGCTCGTAGCAACCTGATTTTTGGATTGCATGTACATGTAGGTATGGAAGACCGAAAAATGGCCATCCATATCGCGAATACAGCCCGTTATTTTTTGCCCCATGTGTATGCACTTAGTACCAATTCTCCTTTTTGGGAGGGCCGGGATACAGGGTATAAATCATTCCGTACAAAAATATTTGACAAATTTCCAAGAACAGGGATCCCCGATTATTTTGAAAGTATTGAGGCCTACGAAAATTATGTAAACCTGCTTATCAAAACCAATTGTATTGACAATGCCAAAAAGATATGGTGGGATCTTCGGGTGCATCCTTTTTTCAATACTGTTGAATACAGGATCTGTGATGTACCCATGACAATTAATGAAACGATTACGATCGCCGCGCTTTTTCAGGCCATTACGGCTAAGATTTATAAGCTGAGAAGCCAGAATATGAACTATATGATCTATCAAAGATCATTGATCAATGAGAACAAATGGAGGGCCAGCCGGTATGGAATTGATGGTAGTCTTATTGATTTTGGTAAAGAAACCGAAGTAAATACCCGTTCCCTTATCTACGAATTGCTCGATTTTGTAGATGATGTAGTCGATGAACTGGGTAGTCGCCATATCATCAATCATGTAGCCCGGATCTTTGAAACGGGTACTGGTGCCGACCGCCAACTGGCCGTTTTCAGGGAAAAAAATGACCTGGTAAGCGTGGTTGACTATATTCATGACCAGTTTCTGGCAATTTAATAACTTAGCCGGGAGATTGAATTGTTAAAGAACCCTAAATAACAGGCAACGAACCTGCTTATTAGGGTATCTAACTATTGGCCAAACCACTAAAACTACCCTATCTGTGACAGAGTACGAACTCATTGAAGGCTGCATCAGGCAGGATGCCCGTTGCCAGCGCATGCTTTTTGACAGGTATGCAGGCAAGATGATGGGCGTATGCCTAAGGTATGCAAATGACTCAATGGAAGCCGAAGACATGCTCCAGGATGCTTTTATTAAAGTTTTCCAGTATATAGGGCAATTTAAGTTTGAAGGAGCTTTTGAGGGCTGGATTCGAAGAATTGTGGTAAACACAGCCATTCGCCACCTGGAGAAAAAGAAACTGCATTTTAAGGATATTGACGACAATAGCCAGGATGCACCCCAGATTGACCCGCAGGCTTATACACATTTGGGACAGGACGACCTGATGAAACTGATTAACCAGTTACCGGAAGGATACCGAATGGTATTTAACCTAAATGCAATTGAGGGTTATAGCCATGAAGAAATTGCTGTGATGCTGAATATCCAACCCGGTACCAGCCGCAGTCAATTAGTAAAAGCACGTAAAATGTTGCAATACCAAATCATACAACTGCAAAAAATTGCTGTATAGAATGATCGATAATGAATTTGATAATTTCGTCAACGGTAAACTAAAGGACCATGAGGCACCTGTGCCTGCCGGGCTTTGGGATAAGTTGAAGGATAAGCAATTCGATGATTTTGTTGGCGATTCACTCAAAGACCAAACTGCAACAGTACCGGATGGGCTTTGGGATAAAATTGCAGATGCACAGTTTGATCAGTTTTTAGGCAATACAATAAGCGAATATACTGCCCCCGTTCCTGATGGACTTTGGGCAAAACTGGCTGATGCCAATTTTGATGCTTCTGTACAAGATAAAATCGGTAATTATATTGCCCCTGTGCCCGAAAGTTTATGGGGTAAAGTGGCTGATGCCCAGTTTGATGCTTTTGTAGGTAGTTCGTTAAAAGATTATACTGCACCGGTACCAGAAGGACTGTGGGAAAAAATTCACCCGGAAGAAAAAGAAGAAAGAAGGATATTCTATTTTCTTAGAATTCCGGCTGCTGCGATATTCATTTTTGCCATTCTTATGGGTGGAACAGCTGCTTATATCTGGTTAAAACCACATTTTACCTCTCCGATACCTGCTGTAACAGGCATCAGTAAAGAGAATAAAAAGCAAGCGATTGATAGTGCTGGAAATACTACAATAACTCCTGACAATCAACCCGATCCGGCTTCGAATGCAAATGCGAATAGTCCCCATACTAATTCAACAGTTCCAGGAAAAGATATTTCTACAATTCCTGCTCCCAATGCACCAAATTCAATTGACAAGAAAAAAGATATCCTGACTGCAAAAGATAAGATTTCGGATGCACCTTTGTCTGGTAATCATGCAAAACTGCCTGCTGTCAACAATAGCCATTTGCCCGCTACAAAAACGAACAGGCCCAATACCCGTATTTCGGATAAGGATAATCACCTGAATGGTTTTGGTAACCCAGTTGCCCCTGGTGAGCTGGCTACCCATCAGCAGTCCGTTCCGCCTATTACCCCAGGTGATGCAAGTGATGCTGGTAACAATCCTTATATATACATTCCTCCTTATCAGTCAAATTTCTCAGCGATTTCTACGATCCCCTTCCCTTCTTTTACTGTAACCGGGCTGATGGATCTTTCTGGAAAAGAACTTACAGATTACAAACATGCCAGTCAGATAAAAAGCAATATTATTTGTCCAAGTAACCGCAGTAACCCCAATACCGATTGGTTTGCCGAAGTATATGCTTCTCCGGATTTTGCTGTGAAAAGTTTTTCCAATGTATCGGCCAGTCAGCAATATCTGTTAAAAAAAGACAGTATTGAAAGCATGCGTGTAGGATTTACTGCCGGTATCCGATTGGTAAAACCAATCAATGAAAATTTTCTGATTAAAACCGGGATACAATATTCACAGATTAACCAGCAATATCTTTATCGTACTGAGAATGAGATCAAAACCACTACTGTTGTAACAGTAAGAACCATTGTACGTGCGCCTGGTGATACGGTTGTGATTGCCGACACCAGTGTATTACAACAGATTGGCTATAAAAACAATATTGCCAAGAACCGTTTCAGAAGTGTTGATGTGCCAGTTATTATCGGATACCAGTTTGGAAATGAGGATATAAAATTTGGCATCAATGCAGGTGTCATATTCAATCTTAGTTCCTGGTACCAGGGAGTGATACTGGATACATCACTTGCCATTGTTCCTCTTACAAAAGCAAATAACATGGTGTACAAAACAAATATCGGGATGGGTTTATATGCAGGATTTAGTGTAACCAAGCAATTGAGTGAGGACCTGCATATTTTCTTTGAACCTTATTTCCGTTATAATCTGTCGAATATGACCAGTAATCAATCGCCTTATAACCAGAAGTTCAGTGTTGGCGGGTTGTCGATCGGGTTACGCTTTAATTTAAACAAACAATAGCAGGCAACAAACTTAGCATAGAAGGTATCTAATAAGCGAGTATAATTTTTATGAAAAAAACAGTATTCATCATCGGGTCATCATTACTGCTTCTCTTTACTGCCTGCCAGAAGGAGATGTCAACTAATGATATTACCATTTACCCTGGTAGTCCGCTGAATGATACGATTTGGACAAGAACCACACCTTCCACTGGCTCTGTAAATGATCTGGTAAATTATTTTCTTCCACAAGTAATTATCGATTCTTTTGATGCATCTAAATCAGATGTGACTTTAAGTTATGGCGATAGCCTTTCCATCAGTTTCCCGGCAGGTTCCTGTGTTGGAACTTCTGCTAATGGTGGTACTCCGGGGGTTCCCAGCGGTAAAGTGCAGTTACAGATATTACGACTCAAAACAAAAGGAGATTATATTAAGACATTCCGTCCTACTACCAGCAATGGGTATTTACTGGAAGCTGCCGGTGGATTTTTTATCAGGATTCTCTCAAGGGAAGGAAAAGAGTTGGCACTGGCACCGGGTGCAACTGTCAAGCTCTCTTTTAGTGATATTGATCCTGTTAAAGCCAATATGCAGGCATTTTATGGAAAAGAAACTTATCCGCTTCCTGCCAATACCGTTATTGATACTGGTTTTACCTGGATGCGGGATACAGATACGACTTGGCTGAGTACTTTTCAAAGACCATCAACAATTTCCGGCAATGCTATCATTAATGGGTATACGATCAATGTCAAAAATCTTCGTTGGGTAGCTGCTGAAAGGTTTATTGACAGTACTGCCAAAAAAGCAAAAATTTTCGCGCTTCTTCCACCGAATTTTACCAATAAAAATACAGCCGTTTTTGCTGTATTTATGAATCAGAAAACCATAGTAAACCTGGCACCTGAATTCTCTTCCCGATCTTTCACTGCAAGCAATATACCTATTGGCAGTAAGATTCGTTTAATTACAATTTCCAAAATCGGGGATGATTTTTATATGGGTACAAAAGATATTAATGACTTGGGAACTAACACCATTTTCTCTGTTTCTCCTGATAAAATTGGGGTCACGGGTATCGTTACCTATTTAAACAGCTTATAAATTAGTTCAATTTTGAACGCTTACCGGGGGGTATGCTATAAGGGTTGCGAGAGCAGCCCTTATTTAGTTTAGGGTTGGGTATTTAGGGTTAAAAGTTGTTGGGGGTTTAGGGCTGGGAGGGCGTTTTGAAATCGAAGAGAGTGGCGGTGAAGATGGCTCGTTCGCGTTTTTTGAAGATAACATCCCAGTCGCCTTTGTAGCGGAGGATTTTGGGAACAATCAGGCCATTAAAACGGGTCATTTCTACTTCCATGCTTACTTCAAAATCATATACCCCTGCTTTATAGCTGAGGGAGTAATTACGTGCCAATACCTCGAGGGTTTTCATATCAAACCAGGTGACCATCTGATCCATCACTATCCGGCTGTTTTTCAGAAAACCGAGATCTTCTTTGGGTGCGATTGTGAATACATAACAAAGGGTTCCGTGTAACTCCTGCACATCTAATCGATAATCGTACAATTTGTGGGCGCTTTCATCATATAAATCCAGCTTTTCGCCGATCAGGGGAATACCTTTAATTTTTTTTCCCGGATTGAAGAACAACATTTTCAATTGTTCTTTGTGTTTTTCCATACCCGACTTATCACTGGTGGTAAGATTTCTCCCTTTTACAATATTATTTTCACCGCATATTTTGCCTTTGGTGAAAAACAGACCGGCATACAACTCAGGAGTCATATAATTGAACTTACCATCATTATCATAAAAATCGCCGGTGATTTTTTCTTCGAGAATATCCATGGTTCTGCAATCTCCCACCCTGTTTTGCCGGGTTTTACTGAATAACGAGGCTTTTACTCCACCTTTTTTATCCAGCATCTTGATATCATTATACGAGCTGAATCCAATGACATGAAGATTGCGAAATGCTTTGTAAAAGCTAGTGTCTTCTTTTATTTGGGCTAGTAATTTTTTATAGTCGAAATTATTACGAACCACCACTTCGCTCAAGGTAAACCGATGTTCATCAATTATTACAGAACTATCCTGCGCAGCAGCCAATTTTGCAAAGAATAAAAGCAGGATCAGGCAGTATCTCATTGTTTGGGGAATATCATTTTATAATCCACTTTTATCTTTCCTTTACTAATATCATTGAGTTTACCCTGCAATAATTTCTTGCGTAGCGGCTTCAGGTAATCAATAAATAGTTTGCCTTCTATATGGTCATATTCGTGTAAAAAAACACGCGCAGTAATCCCATTAAAAGTGGCTGTATGGGGTTGAAAATTTTCATCTACATAAGAAACCTTTACTGTATCAAGCCGATTGATATCTTCCCTTATTTTGGGTATGCTTAAGCATCCTTCATTATAGATCCATTCTTTCCCCTCCAGGGAAATGATATGTGCATTGATAAATACCTGCTTAATGCCAGGGGCATCGGGATATAAGCCTTTTTCATCCTCTTCCAGGTTATCAAATATCTGTGTGCTGTCAATTACAAAAAGTCGAATATCCTTATTTACCTGAGGAGCTGCCAATCCTACACCATTACTTTCGTACATGGTTTCCCACATATCGGCGATAAGTGTCTGTAATTCCGGATACTCGGGCGTAATATCCTTACTAACTTTTCTGAGAACCGCTGCACCATATGCCACTATTGGAAATATCATCTTGCAAACTATATTTTGGTAAATGGCTGCAAAAATACCGGAAAATGAGCAACCCGCAAATCGGGGTTATTCTTTAGAGGCAAGATATTCCTGTAACATAATGGTAGCTGCTACCTGGTCGATATTACCCTTAACCTGCCTATCCTTTTTCTTCATCCCCATTTCAACCATTGCCCTTGAAGCCATTTTTGAGGTAAACCGTTCATCAACAGTTTGTATCGGTATCTCAGGAAATTCCTTTTTCAACCGAATGATGGCGGCTTTTACCAATGGAGTGGCATGTGTGGCAGAATCGTCCAGATTAAGGGGTTCTCCTATTAAAATCAATTCCACCGGCTCTGATTGAAAATATTTTTTCAGAAAAGGAATTAATTCTTTTGTTTCTATTGTCGTTAATGCGGTTGCAATAATCTGCAAGGGGTCGGTTACGGCCAATCCGGTTCTTTTTCCTCCATAATCGATGCAGATAATGCGGGGCATGGTAACTACAATTAAGAATAGATCAATTAAAAAATCTATCGGCTATTACTAAAATTCCGAAAACGACACTGGCAATTCCATTGGCGGTCATGAAAGCAAAATTTACTTTGCTCAAATCGGAGGGTTTTACGATGGAATGTTGGTATAATAACATGCCGGTAAATACACCGATCCCTACCCAGTATAACCAATGAAAATCACCATAAATCCCGGCCGCTATTACGGATACTGCACTTAACATATGCAACAGTTCAGATACTCTTAATCCTTTTGACTTACCCAATACACTAGGGATTGAATATAAGTTTTGTGACTGATCAAAATCGATATCCTGCAAAGCATAGATAATATCAAACCCACTCACCCAAAAAATAACTGCTAAGGAAAACAAGATTGGCAAAACAGCAAATTGTCCTGTAACGGATAAATACGCGACTATGGGTGCCAGGGAAAGACCAAGACCTAATACCAGGTGGCACAAAGCGGTAAAACGTTTGGTAA
>CAIWKU010000560.1 GCA_903913355.1 uncultured Bacteroidota bacterium
CAAAATACAAATCCTGCTATAGCCAAAAACTTCGCCCATTTTGAGGCTATTGTAATATGCTCCATAGCATGGCTCTCTAATACAAGAGACTGGGGTTCTGACGCGATGTTTTCTTCCATTGCAGGTTATGATTATATGATACATTCTAAAAAATATTTCAGAATTTGCTAAAACAGCTCATGCTAATCAGTAAACGTATCCGCGTCCCGATACGCTTTTATCAATGCCAATTCCCCTTCTTTTCCTGGCTTTGCCGTTCCATGCTCCATACCCAATACCCCTTTATACCCTTTTTTATAAATATGTTTAAAAATATTCTGGTAGTTCATTTCTCCGGTACCCGGTTCTTTTCTTCCAGGATTATCACCAATTTGAAAATACCCGATCTCATCATACACCAAATCGATATTTTTGATCATATTCCCTTCATTTCTTTGCATATGATACATGTCAAATAATATTTTGCAGGAGGGACTGTTGATGGCTTTACACATAGCATAAGTCTGGTCGGAGTGCCTTAAAAAAAGATCTGGCGTATCGCTTAGTGGCTCCAAAACCATGACCAAGCCATTCGGTTCAAAAATTTCTGCTCCTAACCGCAAAGACTGTATCACATTTGCCGTTTGAATTCCTTCCGGTAAAGACCTTTCATAATTACCTGGCACAACAGTGATCCATTTAGCATGACAACGTTTAGCAACTTCAACCGCGTCCTTGCAATAAGCGACAAATTTGTCCCTCCATTCCTTTTTTCCGCCCGTTAAGGATGTCTGCAAAGGCCAATCATCAAAAACCAACACGAAAACCCCCATGGACATACCCAGTTGCGCCAATGTATCCCCGATTTTCTTTTGTTGTTCAGGCGTACGCTTCATCATTCCATTATCTTCAATAGCACGGAAACCAACACTATGTGCAAATTTTATCTGATCGATAAAATCATCTCCTGCCAGATTTTTAAACATCCCGTCATGTATACCGTAATTGCAATGAAAAGGTGGTGCATCTTCAAAGGGTATTCCCTGTTTATTATTTCCCATGGTTTCTGTAAAAGCCAATAAAGATCCACCGGCTAATAAACTTTGTTGAACAAATTTTCTTCTTTGCATAGCAATCATATTTATGCTTTAAATTTACGGGAACACTTTAATAAATCAACAAATTTGTACAGGCTACTATTTTTTTTATTTTCAGTAGCGCTAATCTCCCTCGCTACCTCGCAGGAAAAGAAATACAGCTATTCACAAAATAAAATGGGCTCACCTCTAAACATTGTTTTTGTAGCCCGTGATTCTGTGGAGGCCCGGATTTTATCGGAAAAATGTTTTGCCCTGGTTGATTCATTTAATCTTATTTATAGTGATTATGATCCAAATAGTGAGCTAAGTCGCTTAAATGCGCTTTCGGGTAAAGGGAAACAATATGTATCGCCAGCCATGCTCGACATATTGCTGGCTTCCCAAAAAGCCTATCAGCAAAGTAACGGAGCATATGATATCAGTATTGGTCCATTAAGCATGGTTTGGCGAAAAGCCAGAAAAACCAAATTGTTTCCGGATAGTTCCTCTGTTATCAAAGCAAGACATTTGATTGGCCTGTCCAGAATCCGTATTGATAGCCCCCACCACTCTATTCTTATGCCTGTTGAAGGTATGCGACTGGATCTGGGTGGCATTGCTAAGGGGTATGTTGCGCAAAAAATAGTTGATTTTTTAAAGGAACAAGGTATCAAACAATCCCTGGTGGATGCGGGAGGAGATATGGCAATGGGGGATCCTCCAAATACTAGTCAGGGATGGATTGTTGGCGTGAATGTGCCTGAAACAACGGATGAGTTATTGTCGGGGTATCTGATATTGCATAATATGGCTGTAGCCACATCTGGAGATGCGTACCAGTATATTGCCCATAATGGAAAAAAATATTCGCATATTATAGATCCCAGAACCGGGTATGGAATCCAATCGCAAAGAAATGTAACCGTAATTGCCAAAAACGGTACAGATGCCGATTGGCTGGCTACTGCCTGTAGTATTTTACCGATTGCAGTTGCCAAAGAATTAGCTATCCGTAATCAAGCAGCTCTATTGATCACCGTAATCAGGGAAGGAAAAATAGTGCATTATAAAACTTCCCATTTTGATTATTACTGGAAACGGGGAAAATAATAAAATCTGCCTGGCGCTATCCGTATTTTTAGGATCATTTCTAATTATACTGATTATTTCCTTAACTTAATTCCCTCTAAAGAATTACGCTTGAAAAATATTTTGTTCCTGATTGGATTGCTTTCTCTTTCGCATGCAGCTAATGCAAAAATTCTTGTAGATAGTTTCCCTGTTTTTCGACAGGCGATTCCCGGAAGTTCGCTTTCTTTTACGATGGTTCCGATACCCGGTGGAAAATTTCTATTGGGCAGTCCCGTATCTGAAAAAAACAGAAAGCCCGAGGAAGGTCCCCAAAAAAGCATTCGCATATCTGCATTCTGGATGGGTAAATACGAAGTTACCCGCGATGAATTTGATGTGTTCCTGAAAGATGAAAGTACCAGCCAGAATATTGATATGGATGCCATTACCCGGCCCAGTCCACAATATGTAGATCTTACCTGGGGAATGGGAAAGGAAGGGGGCTATCCGGCCAATAGTATGTCTCAGATGAGTGCCATTATGTATTGCCGGTGGTTATACCAGAAAACAGGGATTTTTTACAGACTTCCTACCGAAGCAGAATGGGAATATGCCTGCCGGGCGGGGACTACTACTGCTTATTATTTTGGTAATGATACTACAGGTTTATCTAAGTATGCATGGTATAGTGCCAATAGTGATAATAAATTTCAAAAAGTGGGACAAAAACTACCGAATGCCTGGGGCTTATATGATATGATTGGGAATGTGATGGAATGGACATTAGATCATTATAATGAGAACAGATATGCGTCTTTACAGGATAATGATATAGACCCCATCGTATTACCCAATTCTGCAAAATATCCAAAAACATTACGGGGAGGCAGTTATCTGGAAGATGCAGCTGATTTGAGCACAGCCAGAAGATTTCATTCAGATCCTTCCTGGAACAAAAGAGATCCACAGATTCCAAAAAGTAAATGGTGGTTAACCGAAGCCAGGTCGGTAGGATTCAGACTGGTAAGGCCTTTCCAACAACCTACTATGGAGGAAGCTAATCAATTTTTTAAACAATATATCGGCAAATAATAAAACAAAACATATGAAAAACGATGCTTCTGCCAATGCTTCCCGAAGGGAATTTGTAAAACAAGGTTCATTACTTGCGGGCGGACTGATAGCTTCCCCCCTATTTTCCAGAGCTAATTTTTTTGCTGGTGCTGATGATACTATCAAAATAGCTTTGGTTGGCTGTGGTGGCCGGGGAACCGGGGCTGCCACACAGGCCCTGTTAAGTAAGCAAAATGTAAAACTGGTGGCCATGGCAGATGCATTCAGAGATAATCTGGACAGATGCTATCAATCCATCTCATCCGAAATGGAAAATGAATCAGCTGGTAAATCTGTGAATATGAAAACCCGGATCGATGTGCCAGAAGAAAGAAAATTTACCGGATTTGATGGGTATAAAAAAGCGATTGCGCTGGCGGATGTTGTGATATTGGCTACTCCTCCCGGTTTCAGACCCATACATTTTGAAGAAGCCATTGCCCAGGGCAAACATGTATTCATGGAAAAACCGGTTGCCACTGATCCTGCCGGTATTCAAAAAGTACTGGCATCTGCGGCCATTGCCAAAGAGAAAAAATTGAATGTGGTGGTTGGGTTACAAAGACATTATCAGAATTCCTATCGGGAATTATTTAAAAGAAAAGACCTGATTGGTGATATTACTTCAGCCCAGGCATGGTGGAATAATGATGGAGTTTGGGTAAGACCCCGTAAATACAATCAAACAGAAATGGAATACCAGATGCGAAACTGGTACTATTTTGTCTGGTTATGTGGTGACCATATTACCGAACAGCATATCCATAACCTGGATGTGATTAACTGGTTCAAAGGAGGTTATCCTGTAAAAGCCCAGGGTATGGGGGGAAGACAAGTGCGGAAAGGCAAGGATCATGGTGAGATATTTGACCACCATTATGTAGAATTTCAATATGCCGATGGTTCGATATTAAACAGCCAATGCAGACATATCCCCGGAACCATGAGTAAAGTAGATGAACTATTTGTGGGTACAAAAGGAAAGATTCAATGCGGCGCTGCAAGAATTACAGATAATAGCGGAAAGGTTCTTTATCAGTTTGATACCAAAACAGAAAACAACCCTTACCAGACAGAACATGATGAATTATTTGCCGCTATTGCAAAAGGTGAATACAAATTTGCTGATGCGGAAAATGGGGCCAAAAGCACCATGACTTCTATTCTCGGACGATTTGCTACTTACAGCGGACAGGTAGTTGAATGGGATAAAGCAATTAATTCTGAAATTGATCTGCATCCAAAAATATATGATTGGGATGCATTACCACCTGTGGTTCCAAATGCGGATGGATTTTATCCAGTTGCAGTTCCGGGGGTTACGAAGTTTGTGTAGGGTTGAATTGATTAATTGCTGCATGGTTATATGGTTACAGGCAGTACACTATAAATCAAAAAAGCTCCCTGAAATTAGTTTCAGGGAGCTTTTTTGATTTATAGTGGTTGAGTATTATCAGGTAATCAGAATCAGTTTTTGTGGCAGAGAGAAATATTCAGCCTTGATCTTTTCGAGGGTTTCTTTTTTATTGAAAAGTTCGTAATATTCATCTACATCAATATTCAGGTTTTCCTTGCTTACATATACCGGGCCGATAACAGAGCTATCATCTCCATTTTCAAATTTTGCTGTTCTAACAATCCCATTCACAACGGCACCATCACTTAACGTGCATTTATTCCGGCAGATCACGTTTCCATCAATCAGGCCCCCAACAACGATCTCGTGACAAAGGATATCGCCATTTACTGTTGCTTTTTTGTCAATAATTACTTTATTGGTACAGAATATGATCCCTTTAAAATCCCCTTCAATCCGTATGGGTGAAGTTGTTTTAATGATACCAAAATATACGCCTCCTGATACTACCTGCACGGCAGGAAGCATTTCTGATGGGTTTTCTTTTTTCTTAAAAAGCATAGGTTATAGATCAATCTTAAATAAGTGAGCATCAAGATAGCCAATTTGGCCGATTATTGAGAAATCCCGGTAAATGTTTTCTTATTTCATAAAAAAATAATATAATTTGCCTAAATACAGTCAAGACCAGCAAGATTATCCATTTTGCTTAAAAAACAGTATTTTTATCTGGTAAACTTAATCCGATGAACAAATTCAGAGAGCAACTTTTGCACGATCCCAATTCCAGTTTCAGCAGCCAGAGTATTGCTGATGATAAGCAATTATTCATCACCAGTTCTACCAATATATCCGGTATTCTCGATTCCGAGAATGATATTATTCTGGATGGCAATTTCAATGGGGTTCTTTACAGTAAAAAAACCATTCATATTACACCAACCGGAATTATCAAGGGGGTAATCATCTGCAATGATATAAAAGTAGAAGGTGAGTTTGAAGGCTCTGTTTACAGCCTGCGTGTAAATCTCTGTAAAGATTCTATTTTAAGAGGCTCTATACATTGTACTATTATCAATACAGAGATGAATCAGTTTGTGGATGCCAATATCAAATTGCTGAGTCTGGAAACAGGTGTATTTGATGCTACTTCTTCCGATCTGTTCACTCAATTGAAAGATGTATTTACCAAGAATAATAAGGATAATAATTATATCTCGATTTTCCAGGAAAAACTAAATGAGGTAAAACCTTCCACTAAGTTCTACCACCAAACCATTTATGTTTCTCCGGCAAATGATACTCCACCACCACCGCTTTCACAAAGGGGGGATGATTCTCCGACGGAAGAAAATAACAATTAATAAAAACGAAATAGCCTATAAAAAAAGCGATACCATTGAGTATCGCTTTTTTTATAGGCTATAATATGCACTTTGGCAGTAAATCTTCTTTATTTAACCTTAGTGAAAATATCTATGCCCAGTAATCTCATCTGGGTAAAATTCCCGTCTGCATCTTTATTAAAAAGTAATGAATAGGATTCCTCGTTGTTATAAAAGTAAGTATCTGTTTGTGGAGTAAGACTGATCTCTTTCCCATCCCATAATTGTTTTACTACGAGTTGCTGGCCTTTGGCAGTAAGTTGCAATAAATTATCCGGATCATCTTTAAACTGGTATTTCCCTTCAAACACTTTCAACTGTTCATTAGTAAGATGTACTGGAACAATTTTTGTCCAGTTATCTCTTTTATTAACAAGGGCCTGGTTAATCACACCATTTGCATCCTTACTAAAAACAAGTGAAAATAAAGTCTGGTCTTTGATAAAAAAACTCAGTTCGGTTTCGGGCAATAAAGCCTGTTCAGTTCCATCCCAATGTTGTTTCAATATCAATTGATTCTGTTTTACTGTAAACTGGATAAATCTTTGTTGTTGGTTATTTTGCAAAGAATAGGTACCCTCGAGCGGTTTCAGTTGCTCGGGAGTATGTTTCATTTCTAGTTTTACAATCGGTTTATAATCCGCAACCCTTGTCCATAGATCATTATTTCCCAAAGACAATTGAGAAACAGATCCCGTAGAATCTTTCTTAAAGAGCAAACGAAGCGGTCTTTCTTCAGGTGCTATCGCGCTAACAAAATTGAGTTCGGTTTCCGGTAGAAAATTCATCTGGTTATTATTCCATAACCTTTTACACATGATGCCGTTACCGCTGGGAGCTACTGTAATCTGCACATACATATCCTTATTCTTGGGGTTTTGAAAAAATCCCTCCAAAGGTTTTAATTGTGATGGATTTAGCTGAATCGTTTTGGTAAGTTCTATTCCGAATTTTGGTGTTTCCTGCGCATTTGCCTGTTCTACGATTAACTGACTGCCTGCAAGAGAAACTGTCAGCAGAAACAAATATTTAGCATATTTCATACTACGATCATTTACTATTTTCAAACCCTACTCTTTACTAAAAAAGTTTACTATTATTTTTTCTTACACTCAATAGAAGCAGCTGCAATCTCAACATTCCCCGCAAGGGTAATTTGCTTAGGTGATTCATTCCAGTCAAACTCCTGACGCATTAACTGGTAAGTACCATGTTCCCTGGATGCTTCAATTTTGAGTGTGTATTTACCCGGCTTCACGACTTCTCCTTTATCATCTTTTCCATCCCATTTAACGGTATATTTTCCGGCAGAGCGGGTAGCGCTGGTGATAGAAGAATAGAAATTTTTATCGGAAGTATATAATCCCCTGTATTTAAGATACCATGATTTTAATTCAGGCATATAGCGATCAGTTGCATGCCAAACTGAAATGGTTCTGACAGCGGCATGATTCTCATCTTCTACCCAAACTGCCACATAAGGTCTTTTGGCAAAGCCTTCTTTTTGGAGATTGATTTCGAGATTTACCAGTAGTTCATATTCATTGGCCCAACCGGCATTAGTCCATTTGATTTGATTGTTTAATGCAGCTTCGGCCTTGTTTTCTAAAGGTAATGCTAAGGAAGCCCATCCTTTACTTTGAATCCGTTCACCGTCACGTGTAATGATCAGGTATTCTGCACCCGGAACTTTTGAAGCCAATTGCTCGCTTTCAGACGGGTTCATCACATTAAATGCTGTAGCCAATGCCCCAGCATCCGTTGCATTATCGGCAACCACTGTGGCACTAAGAATATTATCTGCCGGTATACCGGTGCGCGGGTCAACAATATGAGAATACCAATGACCCTCAATCAATTCCCCTCTTCTGTAATTACCACTGGTGGCAACTGCTTTATTACGTATCAGTAATTGATCAAGTGGCCTTTCATTTTCTGCATCTGCTTTAGGATCGCTGATTTGAATAGTTTCTGATAGATTTCCAGATACCACCAGGTCGCCTCCAATATTAATGACAACTGCCTCTGTTTTAGGAGAAGCCAAAGCAGCAGCTGTAGCCTGTTTTATAATATAGCTTTTTACAAATGAATTCAGCATTAATGGTGCATTACTCATATGAATGGCCGTATGGTTATTAGGGTCAAGTAGCCAATGCGTTTTCTGAACTTCTGCAACTGATTGAGCCAATTCTGTTTCGGTTGGTAATTTTTGTTTACCCGCCGCCTGCTTCCAAAGTTTGGTAATTACTTCTGCAGAAGCATCCAGTGCGCCATTGCTTTTTACTCTCCATTCATCAAAAAGGGAAAGCACTTCAAATAATTCTGGTGAAATGGCAACTGCTTTTTGAGAAGTGTGCATCCACTGACTGAATTCACTTCCTGCATCATATGCACTTAATATTTTAGATAGTCTGTTGATTTCATGTTTAGCCGCTGTTTCTGCTACTGTTGCTGCCTGTTGGGATGACGCCACCACTTTTACTTCCATTGAGGTACCCAATACATTCTCAAAATGAGAAACATACATGTGTTTATTGCTGGTTTTGGGATTCGGTGCAGCTATGCCCATCGATACCAATAGAGAAAATGCAAGAAAACAGGAAAAAATAAGACGTTTCATTAAGAAAATTTTGAATTGATATAAAATATGCTGAAAATCAACGATTTGATTTAAAAATACTA
The DNA here is from genome assembly GCA_903913355.1 of uncultured Bacteroidota bacterium. Taxonomy (GTDB): domain Bacteria; phylum Bacteroidota; class Bacteroidia; order Chitinophagales; family Chitinophagaceae; genus Sediminibacterium. The sequence goes on from CAIWKU010000560.1 coordinate 8,667, forward strand.
AACTGTTTTTAGTTAGGGAAATATTCTTTAGCAAGGGTTGCCATTCAGATAAAACAGAACTGCAAGCCAGTAGAATTCATGAAAATTTAATAATGAGAAAGAATAAAAATGCTAATAATACCCCCCTGTTCCGAAGATCTTCCTGTTTGCAAAATCGTTTTTTTGATAAAAGGCTGAATACTCTCAACAAAAGCAGTGGCAGTAATTCGTTGAGGGGTGGCTAAAATAATAGTTGTACCCTGTGCTAAGAATTTATTGATCACTAACAGTAAAGGAGCAAACTGATCTGGCGCATAATTGATATCGCTCAATAATACGGTATCTACTTTGATCCCATCCGGGAAATCATTCCAATCCAGACAACGGGCTTTTACATGTTGCAGATCCAGCAGTTGGATATTTTTCTCGATAAGCTTTACGGCTTCTGTTGCATGATCACTAATCATCATTTCTGAAGCAATAGCTGCCATGGTAAAAGAGGGCAATCCAATACCAGCGCCCAATTCCAACACATGCTTCCCTTCTATCCAATGCGGTTCTTTTTGTAAAAATGCAGTCATTTCAATTGCAGAAGGCCAGATTTTCGCCCAAAAAGGAAATGGCGTTGACTCATCTTTCAACCGTAGATATTCATAAGTTGGTTTTACCAGATCAGGATCGGGAATGTAAAGAGAGAGCCCGTTTTCGAATTTGGCCAGTATCTGGGGGTAGAGCATAAAGTAATGAGAGGAAGGTAAAGGAATATCGAACAGACGAACAAGGAATGATGAATATCGAGTTCATTATTTCGATATTCATCATTCCTTGTTCGATATTCATCTGTTCTACGGGTGATTATTTTTTTGCTTGTGCAATCACCTCATTATTTAAACGCACATATTCATCCGTTTTCATATCGGCAGCAAATTTTGCTCCTTGTTCGGCCGTTGCTATTGCCGCGGCTTTATCTCCTTTTTTCAATAGCACTCGTGCCTTCCATAGCTTTGGTACGAATGGCGGAAAGTTTTTATCTTTTTCCAGTTCTGTTGCCCAGGCTAAAGCTTTGTCCATGTCTTTGTTGTTGTTGTAATAATAGATCAACGCTTCATAATAAGGTTTTTTGTCGGTATTCATAGCAGAATCAATCCGTGCCATTACTTTAGTATCAATATCCGTGGTCATATGAATAACAAACCCGCTATGCTCCCACATCATCTGGAGATCGCAACTTGCTGGTGTGACATTTGTAAAAGCAAGCGTCATCGTTTCGGTTAACTGTGTCAAATGCTCTGTTTTCACTTTGAAGCGTAAAAAATCATCGGTGGATTTATACGTATATGCGCCCCATTGTTTGGATTGTTTACTCAGTATAATTGTCCACTCCTGTTCACCGGGGATACTTAATAATCCGTATTCTCCTGCAGGCACTTTATTACCATCCATGGTTACATCATC
>CAIWKU010000561.1 GCA_903913355.1 uncultured Bacteroidota bacterium
GTCAAAGAATTAAGAAAAGCAGGACTACCAAGTTTAGCAAAGGCACTTTTAATGGTAAACAAATAATATGAAAGGACATCAATATATTCGTATGACAGTGTGGCTTACAAAAGAGCAGAAGAGGTGGTTAAGAAACATCAAGGTCAAGTTATCAAAAGATGAAAAGTATAGCGAATCAGAAATAATTAGAAATTTATTAGAAGAAAGTATTGCTGAGAGTGAAGGAAAACCTTTATCATTAAAGATAATTACTCGCCTCCCTAACCAATCAAAATGAGAAAGAAACTTAATCCAACATTATTCATGTGGGCGCATTTTCCAAAATCTAAATGGAATAGATTTATTTATCAACCGGACAATACTTTGCAACCCAATCCAACATACGCGTATAATAATCGAGGTTATGTTTAAATTCTGAAAATCCATGATGCTCCCTTGGATAGAGTACCAGCTCGGTGGGCACTTTGTAAAAACGCAGGGCCTGGTATAATTCCTGTGATTGCCCCTTGGGGTCAACTTCATCATCTGTACCCTGAATAATCAGCGTAGGTGTTTTGGCATGCTTAATAAAACGCAAAGCGGAGTGTAGGGCAAATACTTCCGGATGTTCGTAAGGATTACCCAAATGCCAATAATCATAAGCAGCATTATCTTCCGTGCCAAATTCACTGATTAAATTGAATAAGCCTGCGCCTGAGATAGCTGCCTTAAAACGTTGCGTTTGCGTGATGGCCCATTCAGACATAAATCCGCCATATGACCATCCGGCAATCGCCAGTTTATTGTTATCTACATTACGCTGTTTCACTACATAATCAATCCCTGCCATTATATCTTTAAAATCAGCACCACCCCAATCATATCGGTTCGATTCCAGAAAATCCCAGCCATAGCCTGTGCTTCCCCTGATATTGGGCATGAGTACTGCATAACCTTTCTGAAGAAATAATTGTGCCCAGGCATTATACGTATCTACAAATGCACCGGTGGGTCCGCCATGTATGATCACTACCATGGGCAGGGATGATGCGTTGACTGGATGCGTGGGCTTAAAGAAATTGGCTTCTATATCTGTTCCGTCAAAACTTTTATAATGAATGGTTTCAGGTTTTACCAATCCAACAGAATCGAAATGATGATTAAAATGTGAAATTTGTACGGCAGTTTTTCCGGGTACCTGCAGCCATAATTCCTGCATCTGATTGGCCGAAGCACTTACGAAAGCAATTTGTTTGTCTGAGTTAAGATCATAGGAAAAAACATTTTGAGTTATGCCAAAACCAGTGGCAACACCCTTCATGGATATTTTCTTCAACACCAAATGAAAACCATCCTGAATAATGGCGGCTAATGTATCTGTATTGTAAAAACGGATTGAACGTGCGGGAAGATCAATCGTTTTCTCAGTTAGGTTAAGCCCTTTCCCTTCGCCCATATTTTGCAGATAAATATCATGGGCGGTAGGGCCATCTACCCTTGTACCCTCATAAACAAATTTTTTACCATCAGGCGATATTTCGATTCCATTCCAAAATGGATTATTGGGAGAATTCAGTTCCGTATAGCTGCTATCCTTCCAATGAAAAACAGTTAGGGTAGATAATTGTATTTCCTGCACCGGCAGAGAACTCGTAACCAGTAAAACGGACTCATTTACCGGATCCCATTTCATATCCTCAATCTTCCAGTTTTTACCGGGTAAACGACGCACTTGTTTACTGCTAATATCCAACGCATACAATACATCGGGTTTTGTACTTTGGCTAAGCACTTCCTCGTCATATTTATCATCTATTCTTTTCTGTTCTCCTGCCGTAAGCGTGTCTTCTGAAATATAGAGGATGGATTGTCCACTCGGATTCCATATAAAATTTTTTACCCCATTTTTTGCATGTGTAAGCTGAATGGCTTCTCCACCCTGATTGTCGAGCAGAAAGACTTGGGGTGATCCATTTCGCGTTGATAAAAAAGCGAGTTCTTCTGATTTGGGCTTCCATTTTGGACTGAATTCTGATTTCACAGAATTGCTATACTGACGAATGGTTTTGTCTGACAAAGTATATAGCCAGATATGACTGGTAGACCCTTTCTCTATACTGGCAGGTTCATTTACAACAAAAACCAGCTTTTTATTATTTGGAGAAAATAACGGATTAGAAACCCGATAATAAGATAAAGATTGTTGAATACTGAGGGTGTCTGTTTTGGTGATTTGTGCCTTGCTGATAGATTGTTGAAGAAGGCAAATCAACAAAAAAATGATTTTGAGGTGTTTTTGGAGCATAGAATTGAGTTGGTTACATTATTCTTTAGTAAGATAGCAAGCTTAGATAAAAGATGGAACATTTTTTAGCATTATGTTTAAC
>CAIWKU010000562.1 GCA_903913355.1 uncultured Bacteroidota bacterium
GGATGTAAAATATAAAAAGTTTCAATAAATGCTTTATAACTGAAATAAAAAATAAACGACAGGCAACATAAAAATATTGTATTACTGATCAACCGTTTTTTCTCTGAGACGATCAGCATATTTACCTGATTAATACTTAAGTACAATACAATAAAAGCATAGAAGACCCGAAAAACAGCATTGATGGTTTGAAGTGAATTGATCACTATATTCTCTAAAATCCATATTACCAAACCTGTTAACAAAAGCAGATAATACCTGTTTCGATTCTTTGCATCATTCCATCGGAAAAAAATGAACAAAATGAGTGCATATTCCAATAATACGTACATATTTGAGTTAACGAGGTTGGGATGTTGGGTATTGACTAATATCATACTAATCAGTTCATTTAATGAACCTAACCAGATAAAATAAAGAAATGGTTGATACAGGTCCGGTATTTTAGTATACCGGACCGCCCCAATAATACAGGGTATCAGTATGGATGCTGTTGATATATGATTTAGCCAATAAAAAAACATCAGGGCTGATTTAAAGGAGACTCAGGGGGGCATGTATTGGGGCACCGAATAGAATCTTCCAGTATTTCGTTACCATCATCTGTATCCAATGTATTGCTCTCCGAAGGTAATAAATCATTTCCATTACTATCTGCTACCACCAGAATAGCATGCACCGTTCCATCTTTTTTCATTCCATAATAAATCCTAAAAAAATCGGCTTGCGGATGGTTGATCAAGGATTGAATAGATGCCAGATCGAAGGTTTCACATACCGGAAAATTGGATGGCCGGTTTGCACGGTATAAGGTGGTCATGTTAATTGCCTCTTGCAGACTGATCCTATGATCAGTAGTATACTTACTCATATAATTGGTTTTGTTTAGAAGCAATTTCTAGGAAAATCTAACCAAAAAATAGAGTACTTGTACTCAAATATTGGGCTGTTTTACGCATTTGAAGTCGGAATCAGCTTTAAATACCCATGAACGGCCTGATTGTGCTGATTTTATTGAATTATCTGTATTCCTTTTTAATTTATTCCCGCTGTATTCAGTAATTTTATACTATTGAATTCAGTAAATAAAACTATATGCTTGAACCATGGCGCACCGGAACGGTGATCAAAATTGAAAATGAAACCGCTTCATCAAGGCGTTTTTGGATACAGGTTCCCGATATCGAGTCATTCGATTTTACACCTGGCCAGTTTGTTACTCTCGATCTTCCCATACATGAGCAAAAAAATAAAAGATGGCGCAGCTATTCCATTGCTTCGGCTCCGGATGGAACCAATATCTTTGAATTGATTATTGTTTTACTGGAAGGCGGTTTAGGTACTACCTATCTTTTTAATCAGGTATCTGTTGGCTCTGAAATTCTATTGCGTGGTCCGCAGGGCAAATTTATTTTACCCGAGCCTATCCAGGAAGATATTTACCTGATTTGCACCGGTACCGGCATTGCCCCTTTCCGATCTATGTCGCATTTTCTGCACAATAAGAAAAAACCTCACCAGAATATTCACCTTATTTTTGGTTGCCGGAAAAAAGAAGATGGACTTTATATTAATGAGTTGAAGGAATTGGAAAAACAAGAACCCGGTTTCTTTTTCCACCCTTGTTATTCAAGAGAACAGGAAGTGCCTGTAGGTTCCCATATCGGCTATGTTCACCCGGTATACGAAGCATTAACCCAACATGGCAAAGTACCCGCTAAATTCTTTCTCTGCGGCTGGAAGAATATGATTGATGAAGCCAAAGAACGAATCTTAGCCATGGGGTACGATAAAAAAGCAATTCACCTGGAATTATACGGATAAATAACATCCTTTTTACCAAATACTCAACTGCCAACACATGAGAAAAATCATGGGCTTATTAGTCTGTGTGCAATGCTGTTTATTATTACAGGTAGCCGCACAAAAAAAGACTGTTCAGCAAGACACTTCTGCCTTATTTGATACTTATGTAAAGAAAGCCATAAAAGAATGGGAAGTACCTGGCTTAGCGATCGTAGTAGTCAAAAATAACCAGGTCGTTTTTAAAAAAGCGTACGGTACCCGTGAATTGGGCACTACGCAATGGGTAGATAACCAAACACTATTTGTTTGCGCTTCCACCACCAAAGCCATGACCGCAACCTGCATGGGTATGTTGGTAGATGAGGGGAAATTGAAATGGGATGATCCGGTAACCAAATACCTTCCCGCTTTACAATTGTATGATCCCTATGTAACCAGGGAGCTAAGGGTTCGTGATCTTTTTTTACATAATAGCGGTGTAGGTAATACCGATTATTTATGGGCCGATAATACGCTAAGCTCCGACGAAATTTTAGAACATCTTAAGTTAGTAACACCCAGCTATTCCTTTCGTGCAGGATTTATTTACCAGAATATTTTTTACCTGATTGCAGGAAAAGTAATCGAAAAAATTAGTGGTAAACCCTGGTCAATATTTATTCGTGAACGCATTTTTCAGCCTTTGGGGATGAACAGAACCGTTTCACAATTTGCACAAATAAAAGACGATAACTTCTCAAAACCGCATTACAGAATAGATAGTACCATTACCGTTATCAGTCATGACCGTGAAACAGATACCATTGGCCCTGCAGGCTCTGTTCTCTCCTGTATAGACGATATTTCTTTATGGCTGAAATGCATGTTGGATAGCAGTAAGTATCCAGGCGGAAGGCTCGTAAAACCGGAGACCTGGAAAGAATTATTAAAACCCCAAACCCTGGTTACCGAGCAGGAATTTTATCCCACCCAAAAAATCACCAAACCAAATTTTACCACTTATGCCATGGGTTGGTTTCAACAGGATTATAAAGGCAGAAAACTGAATTTTCATACAGGCAGCTTATCCGGGGCAGTAGCCATTCATGCACAAATGCCGGAAGAAAAAACAGGGGTATATATTTTCGGAAACCTCGATCATGCCGAACTCCGGCATGCACTCATGTTCCGGGCATTGGATCAGTTTGCATTGGGTGGTGATCGGGACTGGAGCGCAGAATTTTTAAAATTATACACCCAAATCAAAAATGAATCTCTTAAGAAAACAAAAGAGTCTGAAGCAAAAAGAGCGCTCAATACCCATCCCAGTCTACCCTTAGAAGAATATATTGGCAAATACCAACACCCTTTATTCGGAACGATAGAACTAAAAATGCAGAACGGAAAACTGATCAGTTTAACCAATCATATCACCACAGGCAGTATTGATCACTGGAACTATGATACATTCCGTTTATTATATGACCAGAAATGGAAGGGGAAAGAATACCTTTCTTTTCATTTAAATACTGAGGGGAAAGTGAGTGAAGTCTCTATGAGTGGCGTTGTATTAGAAAAAGTCACTCGGGAGTAAAGTCAAAATTCAAAAGTAAAAATTCAAAAATATATTCTGCTTTTTGAATTTTTACTTTTGAATTTTGAATTAAACAAGCTGCTCCAAAACCAAATCCTTCACCTTACTCATCAATATCCGTTCCTGAACCATGGTATCCCGATACCTGATGGTAACGGTCTGGTCTTCTTTGGTTTGGTGATCGATGGTAACACAAAAAGATGTTCCGATGGCGTCTTGTCTTCTGTATCGTTTACCTATTGCATCTTTTTCTTCGTAGAAGCATTTAAAATAAGGCTTGCATTCATTCATCAGGTCGCGTGCTATTTCTGGTAATCCGTCTTTTTTAGTCAAAGGCAGTATTGCCAGTTTCATAGGAGCTATCTTAGTAGGTATATGCAATACCACCCTGCTATCCGTTGAGCCATCCTCTTTATTAATGGTTTCTTCTTCGTACGCATTGGCCAATATCAGCAGAAACATCCTGTCTAATCCGATAGAGGTTTCTACCACATAAGGAACATAATTCTGGTTGATTTCTGTATCGAAATATTGCAATTTCTTTTTACTGTATAACTGGTGCTGGGTAAGATCAAAATCGCTTCTGGAATGGATACCTTCTACTTCCTTAAAACCAAACGGGAATTGGTATTCAATATCGCAAGCTTCCTTGGCATAGTGCGCCAGCTTTACATGATCATGGTAACGGTATTTATCTGGTGAAATACCCAAACTCAGATGCCATTGCAATCTTGCTTCTTTCCAGTATTGGTACCATTCTCCTTCTGTGCCTGGACGAACAAAAAACTGCATTTCCATCTGTTCGAATTCACGCATACGGAAAATGAATTGCCGGGCTACAATCTCATTACGGAATGCTTTTCCGGTTTGAGCAATCCCAAACGGAATTTTCATCCTCGCAGTTTTCTGAACATTGAGGAAATTCACAAAAATACCCTGTGCAGTTTCCGGTCTTAAGTAGATAGTATCTGACTCTTCAGCAACCGAACCCAATTGCGTGGCAAACATGAGGTTAAACTGTCGTATTTCAGTCCAGTTACCCGTTCCGCTTACACTACATACAATTTTCTCTGCCTGGATCAATTCTTTTAGTGTCACGAAATCTTCTGCTGCCAATAAAGCATCCATCTGAGCCAATAAATTATCAGCGCCTGCTTCATCTCCTTTTTCTCTTAGCTGATCTGCTTTCGCTTCCAGAAGATGATCAACCCGGTATCTTTTTTTACTATCCTTATTATCAATCATCGGGTCGCTGAAATTATCAACATGCCCACTGGCTTTCCAGGTTGTTGGATGCATAAAAATAGCCGCATCTATACCCACAATATTTTCATGTAACTGGGTCATACTTTTCCACCAGTAATCACGGATATTTTTTTTCAATTCGCTTCCATAGGGACCGTAATCGTATACGGCCGCAAGGCCATCATAAATTTCACTGCTTGGAAAAACAAAGCCATACTCTTTGGCATGCGAAACAATTGCCTGGAACTGATTATCGGGTTGTGTACTCATAACTATCGCAAAAATATGCTTTTCGGCTTTACGAAGAAGCTGCCATCTGCCATTCAACCTAATTTATCCCATCGTTTATCAAGTAAATGAGCAAGGAAACCAGAAAAAAACTAGTTTTATTACTCAAGTAAATCCATCACCATATGCGTATTTGTTCATCTCCGATTTTGGCCCTATTGCTGATCCTGCCCTTTTTGAGTCAGGCACAACAAACCACCGAATACCCGAATGATTACCTGAGTCCGGCTTTTCATGCGGGAAGAAGGGCTGCTTTCAGAGATCTGATGCCCAGAAATTCGGTAGGTATATTTTTCGCTTCACAGGTAAGGGTTCGGAATAATGATATCGATTATTACTATGCACAGAGCAAGAATTTTTATTACTTCACCGGACTGGAAGAGCCCAATTCTGTTCTCCTTATTTTCAAAAACCCGGTAACCATACTTGGGGCCACCGGGAATGAATTCTTATTTGTTCAGGCCCGTAACCCTCAACGCGAAATGTGGACCGGGAAAATACTTGGGGTGGAGGGAGTAAAGGAGAGATACAAATTTGAAAATGTATTTACGAATGATAAATTCAATGCAGCTACCATTGATTTTGGCAGTATAGACTCTGTGCTCAGCTTATTCAGGAATGAGGATATATTTTCCAGATATAAAAGGGCTCCCGACCAATTAAGCCGGATGGCAGATATTACTGATAGCCTGATTGTCTTAAACAAAAAACCGCTGGCAACCCGTACCACCCTGTCAATCTTGCAAAAATTAAGAGGTATCAAACAGCCCGAAGAAATTGTATTGATGGAAAAAGTGGTGGCCATGAGTGCAGAAGGACATAAAGAAGTTATGAAGGCCACCAAACCCGGAATGACTGAATACCAGGCACAGGCGATCATGGAATATCTTTTTAAGAAAAATGGTTCTGAATTTGTGGGCTATCCAAGCATTAATGGTTCGGGCGAAAATACCTGCACGCTTCATTATGAGAGTAACCAGCGCTTAATGAATAGCGGCGATCTTTTATTAAGTGATTGTGCCGCTGAATACCATGGATACAGTGCAGATATCACGAGAACCATTCCGGTTAATGGCAAGTTTACACCCGAGCAAAAAATCATTTATGAATTGGTATTAGAAGCGCAGGATTCTGCTTTTTTACAGTGTAAACCAGGTAATCTTTTTACCGAACCTCATGCAGCAGCAATGCGTGTTATCAGTAATGGATTGATTAGATTGGGTATCATCAAGGCCTCCTCAGAAGCCAGAACCTATTTCCCACATGGCACATCTCACCATTTAGGTTTAGACACACATGATATGGGAGGAAGAGGACCTTTGGAGCCAGGTGCAATATTTACAGTAGAACCCGGCATCTATATTCCTCCAGGGAGTAAATGTGATCAAAAATGGTGGAATATAGGTGTACGCATTGAAGATGATGTATTGATTACTGCCAGCGGATATAAAAACTTGTCGGCCGCAGCCCCAAGAACAGTAGCAGAGATAGAAAAAATGGCCAAACAGAAAAGTATTTTTAAATAAGCCGGACTTATTATAACCGGTAAAAAATAGCCTGCAAAATTGAATAAGGCAGATTCAGTTTGCAGGCTATTTTTTGCTAGTGAAGAACTGATTTATTTCAAAGCAGTTTTTCATTTGTTTTATGCCGGTCCGCATCCCGCAAATTTTTCTTTTCAAAATTTTTTCTCAAGGCTTCAGTCAGGTCCACCCCGGTTTGATTGGCCAAACAGATCAGCACCCATAATATATCAGCCATTTCATCTGAAATTTCTTTGTGCTTATCAGATTCTTTATAAGACTGTTCCCCATATTTTCTAACCATTAGTCTGCTAAGTTCTCCCACTTCTTCCATAAGGATCCCTAGGTTGGTAAGTTCATTAAAATACCGAACCCCAACCGTTTTGATCCATTGATCTACTTCTTTTTGTGCATCGTCAATTCTCATACAATTACAATTTATGTATTCCCGGATGTAATAATTTGATCTGCATAACCGTAGCAATGGAGGCCCCCCGCTGTTTGGCTCTTTCTGCTTTTTCTCCAGAAAAAAGGCCATCAATTGTTTGCTGAAAAAGCAATACCCATCTTGCAAAATGTTCCGCCTTGAACGCAGATAATTGGTGAAGGTGTTGGTGTACGTCCATCACATTGCCCCGATATTGTGCTTTATCAAACAAAATCGTTTCCCAGAAATCTGCAATCAGCGGTATATGAGTAGCCAGATTGAGTGGGGCTATTTCAGTAAAGAAATGACCAATCAACTCATCTACCATTGCTTTCTCATAAAACCTTTCTAACAGTATTACCAGGTCTTCTCTGCTTTCAATATCTTTCATAGTTTCTGTTATAATCGGGATTCTTATATACCAGTGACCTTTATTCTTTATTCTTTGAATCAATAATAATGGTCACCGGACCATCATTTAACAATTGAACCTGCATATCTGCACCAAAAATGCCTGTTTGGATAGGTTTCCCCAGATCAGTTTGCAACTGATGTATCATTTTCTCATACATAGGAATCGCAAAATCAGGTTTTGACGCTTTACTATAAGATGGTCGATTTCCTTTTTTAGTACTTGCATGCAAGGTAAACTGGCTTACCAGTAAAATATCGCCACCCATTTCTTTAATTCCCAGGTTCATTACTCCATCGGCATCATTAAAAATTCGAAGTCCGATGATCTTATTACTCAACCATTGAATATCTTCCAGGGTATCGTCATCTTCAATACCCACTAGTACTAAAAGCCCCCAACCAATAGCGCCTGCTATTTTATCTTCCACCTTAACAGAAGCTTCTCTTACCCTTTGTATAACAATTCTCATGATTCTTAAACCGTTTTTTATCCGAACTTTATCATAATGAAGATAGACATTAGCCATGAAATACAGTTCCAAACTGCCCGAAGTGGAGGCAAGGGTGGGCAAAATGTAAACAAGGTCGAGACCATGGTAGAGGGTCGTTGGCTGGTTTCGGCATCATTACTGGTTACTGAAGAACAAAAATCCCGTCTTTTGGATAAATTATCCAATAAAATTACCGATGAAGGTTTCCTCCTGGTAAAATCGCAAAGTGAAAGATCTCAGTTGGGGAATAAAAAAGAAGTAGTTCGCAAGATGAATCAACTGGTAAATGCAGCTTTGGTAAAACAAAAAATTCGTCGCCCCACAAAACCCACCAAAGCCGCAAAAGAGAAACGTATTGAATCAAAAAAAAGAAACACGTTTACGAAAGAGCGGCGAAAAAAAATAAACCGGAACGATTATCCATGAGAATACCTAAGGCATCATCTGCATTTTTTGTTTTTCAGTTATTGATAATTTTTGTTGTCAGCGCCCAATCATTGGATAAAAAAGTAACCATCTATTTTGAAAATAAAATTGGGATTGATCCCCTAGTTTTAGGGAACCCGGTAAAAAATATAAATGGAGAAGAGATGCGTATTGAAAGATACAAATACTATATTTCTCA
>CAIWKU010000563.1 GCA_903913355.1 uncultured Bacteroidota bacterium
GAAAAGCGAACAGAATCCGGGAAAGTAAGGGCAGTATTAACGGCTATTAAAAAAGGAGGCGAAAAAATTAAAGTAGATGCATTATCCGTTGTTTTCTGGGATAAGCTGGCAGCTGAAAACAGAACCACTACTATTTTAGTAGATATTACCGAAAGCGAAAAAATAAAACTGGCATTATCTGAATCGGAAAAACAGTATAAAGATTTATTCAATCTGAATCCTTTGCCCATGTGGATTTATGATTTGGAAACACTCTGTTTCATGGAAGTGAACCGGGCCGCTGTTCAGCATTATGGGTTTGAGCGAAATCGTTTTCTGGGAATGAAAATCACAGATCTTACTGCAAAAGCCCAACCCGCACAATTGGATAATCAGAAAGAATTCCAACCCTATAGCTGTCACCAAAAAAAGGATGGAACCATTATCTATGTTGAAATCAAATCCGAACAAATTATCTACGACGGAAAATCAGCTTCTCTGATTTTAGCGCATGATATTACTGATAGAATCTTAAGTGAGAAAAAACTGGCGGAAAGCATCCAATGGGCAGACCTGATTTTTAATAATACTACAGATCTGATGTTTTTAATGGCGGTGGAGCCAAATGATATTTTTCGTTGTGTGAAAGTAAATACAGCCTACCTGAGTTTTACGGGACTTAGGACAGATCAATTAATTGGTAAAACTGTATGGGAAGTGCTTCCTGAAGAACCTGCTCAGGCAGCTATAATACATTATCATCAGGCACTTGATGAGAAGCGAACCATCATTTATGAAGAAGAAGTTGCATTGCCTGCTGGTCTAGTGATAGTAGAGACTAAATTGACCCCTGTTTTTGATCAGGCTGGGAAACCTCTTTTTTTAATGGGGATTGCTAGAAATATTTTAGAACGAAAGAAAGCAGAGCGTGTAATAAAAGATAATGAAAGGCGTATGAAAAATGCGCAATATGTGGGCGGGTTAGGTGACTGGGAGTTTGACTGCGAAACAAAACAAGTAAGTTGGTCTGATGAGTTATTTCGACTTTTTGCACGTAACCCGGAAATGGGGCCACCATCATTTGAAGAATTCATTGCTTCCTATATTCCTGAAGATGCTGCAAGGCTAAAGAATGCCATTGAAGCGGCAAGTAAAACTGGCGAAAATTATGAGCTGGATCTGCAACTCAAAATGGCCGGACATCAGGAGTTCTATCATTATACGGTTGGCCAGGTGTTGAGAGATTCTAACGGGACTATTATCAAATGGTATGGTATTATACAGGATATCACAGACCGCAAACAATTTGAAATAAAAGTAAATACCGAACGTAAACTATTACGTACACTGATTGATAATTTGCCGGATTCTATTTATGTAAAGGACAGATTAGGAAGGAAGATAATTACTAACCAGGTGGATATGGACCTCATGCATATAGACGATGAAAAGGACGCATTGGGCAAAACCGATCTGGATATTTTTAATGCTGAATTAGGCATCAAAGGGTATGCCGATGATATGAAAGTTGTAAAAACAGGAGAAGGGGTATACAATGTAGAGGAAAGTTTTATTGATAAGGCCGGAAATACAGTTTGGTTATTAACCACAAAAGTACCCATGCGTGATGAAAGGGGAGAAATTACAGGTATACTGGGTATTGGAAGAATCATTACAAAAAGAAAATTTAGTGAACAGGCACTAAAAGAAAGCAACGAACGATTTACCTATGTTACACAGGCAACTTCTGACGCAATTTGGGACTGGGATCTGATTAATAATCATTTGTACTGGGGTGAGGGGTACGAAAAAATATTTGGATACAAAATAGAATCAGGTAATAAGATTACATCTTTCAACAATATACACCCCGATGATCGTCCCTTGGTTTTCGATAATATCAACAATTTATTAAAAGGAAAAGTAGCTAATTGGTCAAGCGAATACCGGTATAAAAAAGCGAATGGTGAGTATGCTTTCGTACACGATAAAGGAATCATCATCCGGAATATACATGGTAAAGCCATTCGTATGATCGGTGCCATGCAGGATATTACGCATAGAAAACTTGCAGAAGAAGCCATTGCACGAACACAGGCAAAATTCAATTCTCTGGTAAATAGCATTGATGGCATTGTTTGGGAATCAGATATTGACTCGCTTAATTTTTCTTATGTAAGTAATCATGCCGAAAAATTATTAGGATATCCGATCAGCAGATGGTTGGATGAGCCAGGTTTTTGGTCTACCCACATGCATCCGGATGACAGGATTTCTGCTGTCGCTTTTTCTGATGAGCATATTGGAAAAAGGCAGAACCACAAGTTTGAGTATAGAATGATTACGGCTGATGGAAGGGTAGTTTGGCTTGCTGATTTTGTTACACTGGTAGAAGAAGAAGGGATGCCGGTTAGATTAAGGGGAATCATGGTGGATATCACTGATCGGAAAGAAGCCGAAAAACAGCTTGCAAACGAACGGAAATTATTGAGAATTTTAATAGATAACCTGCCTGATTATATTTATGTTAAAGACAAAGATTTAAACCATATCATAAACAATAAAGCCAGCTATGTATTGATGGGTTTTGATTCAGAAGAACCCACACTTGGAAAATCAGTAACAGATATTTTTGGGGATACTGAGTTTACAAAAGTATACTATGAAGAAGATGCCAGAGTGCTAAGAACAGGAGAAGGGTTAGTTAACCTGGAAGAGCCTTTTCTGAAACAGAATGGAGAAGTACGTTGTCTTCTTACCAATAAGATCCCATTCAGGGATGAGCATGATAATATTATCGGAATCATTGGCATAAGCAGTGATATCACCGAAAGAAAGAATGCTGAAGAATCACTCAGGGAGATGAATGCCCAATTAAAGGATCTATCTAATCACCTGCAAAACGTTAGGGAAGAAGAAAGGAAATACCTTGCCAGAGAGGTACATGATGAACTGGGACAACTTGCTTCTGTGGTGAAAATGGATATTGAATGGTTACAATTACGCTTACCTGATATGGGAGAAACACCTCGAAAAAGAATAGAACATGCTTCAGCTACTTCCAATATTTTGATTAACAGTATTCGGAAAATAGCCTCGTCTTTAAGGCCCGGGATGTTGGATGATTTAGGCTTAACAGCCTCATTGGATTGGCAATGCAAGGAGTTCGCGGCTGCAAATGGGATCCCTTGTAAATTCAATTCATACCTCAATGATGAGCTTCTTTCTGATAAAATGAAAAATGAATTATTCCGGATCTGCCAGGAGTCTTTAACCAATATCATGCGTCATGCCAGAGCAACAGAAGTAGAAGTAACAATAAGCGAAAAGCAGGATGAAATTCAACTATGTATTAAGGATAATGGTATAGGCTTTAACCCGGTACAAAGCCGATCCACATTGGGATTGGTTGGAATGAGAGAACGCAGTCTTTCTATTAACGGGAGTTTAGTGATTAAAAGCGAAGCAGGAAAAGGAACTACCATATTTATCAACATACCTAAAAACTAACCAAATGCGAATTTTAATTGCCGATGATCATACCATTGTTCGGGAGGGAATTAAAATGCTTTTAATTGAGGCATACCCTACAGCCGAAATTGTAGATGTGTCTGATTCAGAAGAATTACTCAAACAGGTATGGGCCAGTAAATGGGATGTGATTATTTCTGATATTTCCATGCCCCCTGGCGACTCAGGTTTGGAAGCTATTAAAAAAATCAAAGAACATACGCCAACCACACCCGTGATCATTTTGAGTATGCACGCTCCCGAGCAATATGCAGTTCGGGCAATAAAATCGGGTGCTTCCAGTTATTTAACCAAAGGCGCCGCTACTCTTGAACTGGTGAATGCGGTGAACCATGTTTTGTCGGGTAAAAAATTCTTAACTCCGGATGTAGTGAGTGTGTTGGCCGATGCATTTGAAAACAGCACAAACCGAAAAACATTGGAGCAACTTTCAGAGCGGGAGATGGAAGTGTTTATTATGCTGGCTAAAGGAAAAACCATCTCAGAAATTGCACATGAAATTAGCCTGAATGCAAATACGATCAGCACTTTTCGGGCCA